>NZ_JBALWD010000028.1:0-57977 GCF_036960985.1 Sneathiella sp.
GGAACTGGGGATCTAGGTCTCGGTGCCGGAGGCGACGCCGGTTTCCCATTCGGCTAGTGGATCGACGGGGAACGGTGGAAAATCAGCTTCAAATGTTCTGATTTGTCCTTCCGAATTCTGTGTGAGCAAGAGCATATTGCCCCGGCGCCTTATCTGGCGCGGGCGAAATGGGTGCAATTGACATCAGACAAGGCCATGATTGACGAGGATATCCGGGCTTATATCCGTGAAGCCTATACAATTGTCTCGGCAAAACTGACCAGGGCGGTCCGAAAGGAACTGGGGATCTAGGTCTCGGTGCCGGAGGCGACGCCGGTTTCCCATTCGGCTAGTGGATCGACGGGGAACGGTGAGATTTTCTTAAAGACAAGTTGTCCGCGCATGCCGGAGATTTCCATATTCTCGCTAAATAATGACAGAATATGTTGTTTCATATGCCCTGGAATTTCCTGCTCGCTGCGCAAGATCAGGTCAAATTGGCGGGGCGAAAAAATACCATCTAGCTGTAGCGGGCCCGATTGCGACAGGCTGAGTTCAATGACGAAACGGGTGGACGGATTGTCTTCGTCCGATCCATCTTGTTGATGGTTCTGGCGGTGGAACATGCGTATCTGGCGCAGGTTCTGCCCGTCGAAAAACGGAAAGTTGAGGCTTTTCCAATCTTGCCCACCGGAGTCGCTCTGCAGCCGTGAAAAAGTCGCAAAGTCTTCATCCAAAGCACGAAGCAAGGCGGTTCGGCCGCTGGCTTCCAGGGCCATCTTGAAGTCCTGCCCCAGCCATTTTTCGACAGAGCCGAGTTTCAGAGCCGCCATAAAGAACAACAAGCCCGAAGAAAGCTGACTGCTGGCCTGCGGAATAATCGCATTGGCAACGGATTGCGCCAGCACCGGATCCTGTAACGCAACGACATTCATGGCTTGCCGTAGATTCTGCCAGTCGCCCATGATCCGCATCATTGGCTCGCGGCTACCTGGTTGTTGAATATCCGTATATGCCAGCGGAAACGCGGTGATCTTGTCGGCGACGGCAAACTCGATGGTGCCACCCACTGCCGGCGGTGATTTACTGCCATAAGACATGACACCCAGCGGTGTATTGAGGTGAACCAGCTGGTTTCCACCGCTGGTCGGTGGTTGAACAGACATGACAGTCCCCCGCAATATGTCGGGGCGATTTACAGTGTTGGCCACCGATTGCTCTGTTCGGAATATCAAGTCGATTTTTTGCGGTTTCACTGCTATCAGCCCTTCTGGCCGGGCAACCGCAGCGGCAGTTGTGTCTGGTGGCGGCATCAGTTCCGCCGTAACGAAATGATACATGCGTGCGGCATTACTCAGTTGTGTTGCCGTCGGCGCGAGGGAAGATGGACCCGGGGTCTGCGGCGGCAGAGCATTTACATAAGCAAGTAGATTACTGAGCCGGGCCGGCACTTCGGGGATGACAGCAGGCGAGATTCCGCCGGTCACAGAGGGGGCCGGGCGATCCGTAATGGAGGACGTTGGCGCCGGGAAAGCAGTCGTTCGTGGCAAATGCGGCAATGCGGCTTTGGCGTCTGGTGCAGGCTGGCTCGATGTTAAATTCTGTAAGCCAGCTTTCAATTCCAGGGGGTGTAATTGACCAGCCCGGATATAATTTTCAGGGCCGGGTATGGCGGCATTGATGACCGGCAACAGTTTAACCTCAATGGGTGCTGAAAAGAGTTTGCCGTCTTTGGAAATCAGCCGTGCCAGGATAATATCTTCAACAGCGTCTATTTCAAATGTGATTTGGCTGCCAACCGCCAGCGGGACTGTTGTCGTTAACCTGAAATTTCCGTATTCAGTATGCAAGATGACGCTTTCACCGGATGTTTTCGCGGTAACGACTGCTGTGATTAACGTGGCTTCCAACGGTTGACCGGGCGTCGCCGGTGCTGGCGTTACCGGCAGGCCTGTCTGTTCGCCAGTAGGTTGCGCCGGGCTTACCGGCGATACCTGGTCTGGGCCTGTTGTGGACGCTTGCCCGGAATTTGAGACGGCGGGCGGAACGCCGGATGTCGAACGAATACCACTCATATATTAGTGCTGCATTTACGCCGCAGCTCCCTTCATGATGGATGCAGCGATGTCTTCAATATTCTGAGCGACATCGCTGGTTGGATAGCGTGTGAGCAAGCCGGATTGCGCTCGGATAGCCGAGGCAACTTTGTCATCTTGCAGAACAATCCCGGCAAGCGCTGGTTCGATACCGAGGAAATTGCTGCAGGCGTTTTTCAGTTTCTCGTATATCTTCTCGCCTTCATTTACAGATTTCGCCATATTGACGATAATTTCCATCACGCAGCCAGGGGATTTTTGTTGCATGATTTTGATATAGGCATAGGCATCTGTAAGAGCCGTCGGATCTCCTGTTGTGACAACCAGTTTGGGCCCATTTCCAGATGATAAGGTCTGAACGGCTTCATCAATACCGGCGCCGAGGTCGAGAATAACGTAATCATAGGTTTCGCTGAGCTGGACGATATCATCGCGGATATGGGTGAGTTCACTTTTATGCAAGGAGCCCAGAGATCCGGAACCGGACCGGCCCGCGATAACATCGAAACCGCCTTCTTCAATTTTGAAGGTGACATCGGCCATTGAAAGTTCACCTGAAATCACCGTCGCGAGATCTTTGCTTGGCATGACGCCGAGCTGAATATCGACATTCGCCATGCCGACATCGCCGTCAAAAAGGAGAACTTTTTTGCCGGCATTGGCCAATGCGTGGCTGATGCTTACTGCCAAAACAGTTTTCCCAACGCCGCCCTTGCCGGAGGCGATAGTGATGAGGTTTTGACCCACGGCAAGCGTGGCTGGATGCGCCATTGGTCGATTGCGAAGAGGGCTTTCTGTTTGCATCATGCGAGTACCTTGTCAAATTCGTTGTTTAACCCGGCTTTTGTAGGATCCCTGAGGATGAGCCGGGCAAGATTTACGGGATTAAGAGTATGAAGACCAGTGGCTACAGACGCTGAAACACTGGTATAGGAAAAGCTCAAATTTGCGCTGTCGGCTGCGGTAAAGAGGCCGCCATAGCGACGTGTCGTATCAAGACGGGTTGCAATCATGCGTTTGGCGCCAAGGGCGGCAAAAGTTTGAGCCATATCGCTCATTTCTGCGGTATCGGTTCCGGCCGCAAGAACGACGACGGGCTCTGCTTTTGCCGAAACGATCTTTAGCGTCAGGTCCTCGATTTCGGCCTTGTCGTAGGAATTGATACCCCCTGTATCGATCAGAATATCGCCCCCGTCATTCAGCTCTGGTTTGTCGCGTATCTGAGCGAGATCTGCCGCGGTTTCGGCGACCCATAATTTGACACCCAGAATGTCTGTATATGCCTGGAGTTGATCGACGGCGCCGGTTCGACTTGTATCCGATGTAATGACATGAATTTGCCGTTCGGCCATTTTCGCCGCTGCTGCAAATTTAGCGATGGCAAGTGTTTTACCAACACCGGGCGGGCCAACGAGCATTAGCGGAAATTTGCCCGCTTTCATGCGTGTTGAATATCGAAAATGATTATCAAGCGAGGCTGCGAGGGCAATTGTCACGTCTTCCGTTTCAACGGCAAGAGCCGTTCGGCAAATGCGTTCTGCCAGGCTCGTTGGGATACCATGATACGCCATGGACTGTATGAGAACATCCATTTTGGCAGAGTTTGGAATTGCTGATTTTGGTGCAGCCACTGGTTTCTTTGCCATCAAGGATTTTATTGGGTTCTTTTGAACCTGTTTGGCTTCGGCTTTCCAGTCATCATCCCAATTCGCCGCCCAGTCAGTTGGGGCCGGCTGAGCGAGAGGCATTTCTGGCTGTTCCACAGCTGCAGTTAGCTGAACACTCCCGGTGTCAGTTTCCTGAGTTGATAAAATGATGGCTTCTGCTCCCATTTCAAGGCGTACCTGATTTATAGCCTTTTCCATGGTGGTGGCCGTGTATGTCTTTATTCGCATTCAGAGGGAGCCTTAAACTTGCGCCAGGGTTTTAAGCTTGGCTTTGGGATGGATTTCGTTTTGTGACATGACAACCGTCGTTGGCCGAAACCGCTCGACAATTGATCTCACATAAGGACGAATAGCTGGGCTGGTAAGCATAACCGGGTTATGTCCCTGGCTCGCTAATGTATCGAAATTCTGCCGCACGGTGGCAATGAATTCCTGCAACAGGCTGGGTGCCATGGAAAGCTGTCGTTCTTCGCCCTGACCGATGATGGCTTCAGAGAAATTCTGCTCCCATTGTGGGGTAAGTGTAATCAAGGGAATATAACCGTCGTCCGCTGAGTTGGTCGCGGATATCTGCCGTGACAGACGGGCCCGCACATGTTCAGTTATCATATTGATATTTTGCGTATAGCCCGTAGCTTCGGAAATGCCTTCCAGAATTGTTGGCAGATCCCGAATAGAGACGCGCTCGGATAGGAGGCTCTGCAGAATCCGTTGAACACCACTAACTGAAATCTGGTTAGGGATAAGATCCGCGACGAGTTTCTGATGCTGAGATGGTAAGTCGTCGAGCAATTTTTGAGTTTCGGCATACGACAGTAAATCTGGCATATGGTCCTTCAAAATTTCTGTCAAATGTGTCGTGATCACTGTTGCCGGATCGACAACAGTATAACCGCGGAAGGACGCTTCTTCACGCTGGCCTTCATCTACCCAAACGGCGGGTAAGCCAAATGTTGGTTCAGTTGTTTCTTCGCCGGGAAGATCAATTGGCAATCCTTGTGGATCCATCACCAACATATTGTTGGGCCGAACATCTCCAGCTCCGGCTTCGACTTCTTTCACCCGCAACAGATAATTATTGGCAGGCAATTGCATGTTATCCAGAATACGAACACTCGGCATGATGAAGCCCATTTCGCTGGCAATTTGACGGCGCAATGCCTTGATTTGATCTGTCAGGCGATAACCTTCGTTATCATTGATCAACGTCAGAAGACCGTATCCAAGCTCAAGCCGAAGATCGTCGATCAGTAGGGCAGAAGCAATAGGCTCTTCGGCTGGGGCGGCGGCCTTTTGGCTTTCGATCATCAGCTGCTCTTCTTCTACCTTTTCCGCAGCTTTGCGTTTGGTGAGCGAATAGGCGGCATAGCCTGTTCCGCCAGCCAATAACAAAAACGGAAGCATCGGAACACCAGGAAGCAAGGACAGGCCAACAAGTAGAAAGGAACTCATACCCAGAGCACGTGGATATCCACCAAGCTGTCCGAGCAAAGCTTTGTCCGCTGTGCCGGTGATACCACCGCGAGATACCAAAAGGCCGGCAGCGACAGAAACGATCAGCGCTGGCACTTGACTTACAAGGCCGTCGCCAACGGTCAAAAGCGTGTAGCTGTTGGCGGCGTCGGTAAAAGTCAGGCCTTCTTGTGCAACACCAATAATAATGCCGCCAATGATATTAATGAAGGTGATTAGCAAGCCGGCAATAGCATCACCGCGCACGAATTTTGAGGCACCATCCATGGCGCCAAAAAAACTGCTTTCATCTTCAAGGTCTTTGCGGCGCGTACGCGCAACATCTTCATTAATCATGCCCGCCGAAAGATCTGCATCAATGGCCATCTGTTTGCCGGGCATGGCGTCCAAAGAAAAACGGGCCGCGACTTCAGCGATACGACCGGAACCCTTGGTGATAACGACAAAGTTCACAAGTACCAGAATGGAGAATACGATAATTCCGATAACGAAATTTCCGCCCATGACAAAGCTACCAAAAGCTTCAATCACATGCCCTGCTGCGTCAGGTCCGGTATGCCCTTCTGATAGGATCAGCCGTGTTGAGGCGAGGTTGAGCGATAGACGTAGCATTGTTGCAATAAGCAGAACCGTTGGAAAAGAGCTGAAATCAAGAGGTTTGGAAATAAACAAACAAGTCATAAGAATGACAACTGAGAATGTGATGGATATGGCCAAGCTAAAATCCAAAAGCCAGCTGGGCATTGGCAAAATCAGGACGACCAGAATGCAAACCACGCCAAGGGCAAGGCCAATATCGCCGCGTCCTAAAACAGCATACATCCGACTTAGAAATTCGCCTGGCGAGCCTGTCGCAGCGTCTGATTCTTGGATATTACTCATTTACTTAGTGTCCTCAGGTCTTCGTCTTGTTCAAACTTATGCAGAGTAGCGATACTCGGAACCAGCCATTGGCACAGCGGCACCCTCACCTGAGTAAAGCTTCAACTTATTGCGAAGTGTCCGGATTGAAATCCCTAAAATATTTGCCGCATGCGTGCGATTTCCCAGGCAATGATCAAGGGTGTTTAAAATCAGGTCTTTTTCAACATCCGCTACCTTGCGGCCAACCAGGCCTGCATCTGTAGAACTCCGGTCTGACGCAGAACCCGCGTGACCAGCTGAACCATTTGCATGATCTGGGGTTGTTGAACCGTCGGGCATTAGAATTGCTTCGGCGGTAATCGTGTCTCCCTGACAGAGCAATACGGCACGATGCATGGTATTCTCCAGTTCTCGTACATTGCCTTTCCAAGGGTTCAGCTGCAATTTTGCCATAGCTTCGTCAGTCACAATCCTTGGAGGTAAGCCATTTGCCTCGGAATATTTTTTGGCAAAATGTTTGGAGAGAACATCAATGTCAACTTTTCGGGCCCGTAGCGGTGGGATTTTCAATGTTACGACATTCAGCCGGAACAACAGATCCTCACGAAATGTTTTCTCCGCAACCGCTTCAGCTAAATCTCGGTTTGATGTGGCAATAATCCGAATATCTACAGGCACGGGCTTAGAACCGCCGACGCGATCAATAACTTTTTCCTGAATGGCGCGCAGCAACTTGGCCTGCAACTGGATGTCCATTTCGCTGATTTCATCCAATAACAATGTTCCACCATTGGCTTCTTCAAATTTTCCAATTCGCCGGGCAATCGCGCCGGTGAAGGCACCTTTTTCGTGACCAAATAGTTCTGATTCAAGAAGGTTTTCCGGAATTGCTGCACAATTGACGCAGACGAACGGTTTATCCGAGCGATTGCTGTGAGAATGCAGATAGCTCGCCATTACTTCTTTACCGGTTCCGGTTTCACCATTGATGAGGACCGATGCAGAAGACGGCGCGATTTGTTCTGCCAGATCAACAACATTCTTCATTGCTGGATCAGCAAATACCAATCGGCTGTCTTCTTGCGCGACCGCTTCAAGAACGGCGGCGATAAGAACAGGGTCGGGTGGCAGCGGCAAAAATTCCTTAGCACCGGCCCGGATCGCGTTCGCGGCTGTCGTGGCATCCGTGTTCACGCCACATGCAATAATCGGCAGATTGATCCGCTCATTTGCGAGACTGTCGACCAACGACTTGATGGCAAGATTTACATCAATCATCGCCATATCTGCGCCTTTACCAGACCGCAGGGAACCAAGGGCCATTTCTATATCATCCACTTGGCTCACTTTCGCACCACGGGACATTGCAATCTGACTTGCTGCGCCAATTTGCCCGTTCAGGGAACCAATTATAAGCAATCTCATTTGCTCACTCTCCTAATAATCTTAAGTAAAATATTGCACACGGTTTGACGGCGGCAGCAGGGTATTGAGTAACATTTCCAGACGACGCGGATTTTCCTGTCGTCCAATCGAGGCGGCGCCCAACATAAAGACGCGATTGAGAAGAACTTCGTTAGATGAATTTCGTTCAAGCTTGGTCGCTAAAGGGCTAAAAAACATGTTGGCAAGAACGGCACCATAAAAAGTCGTCAACAAGGCAACGGCCATAGCCGGTCCGATTGTTGTTGGATCATTCAGATTGCTGAGCATTTGAACAAGTCCAACCAACGTACCAATAAGCCCCATCGCAGGGGCAACTTCGGCGGCTTTGCGTAAAACGCCTGAACTTGAATTATGCCGTGCGACCATGCCATTTAAATCGTTCTGCAAAATGCGATTTACCTCGTCGGCGGGCAGGCCGTCGACAACCAGTTGCAGTGATTTGCGTTGAAAGCTGTCTTCTTCCAAAGCCTGCATATGTTGCTGTAGATGCAAAACACCTTTACCGCGGCATTGTTCAGCCAATTCTAGCATTGCATATGCGGCATAATTAGGTTGAACGCTGCGTCCAAATAATGTCAAACCGATGAGCTTTTGAGCGCGCATAACTTCGCTCATGGAAAAACTGATCGTTGTGACCAAATAGGTTCCACCCAGTACGATTAATACGGCGGGCAGATTGAAAAACGAACTCATAGAGCCGCCAATCAATACTGCGGCCGTGATCAGCGTAAAACTGCCGAAGAGTCCGATAATTGTTGCATAATCTATTTTATTCACGACTAAACCCGTCTCTACTAACGTCGATCTGACTTGATAATTTCCGTCATGGTGACACCAAGACGGTCTTCAACCACCACCACTTCGCCGCGGGCGACCAGGCGGTTATTGACATAGATATCAATTGCTTCCCCAACTTTGCGGTCGAGTTCGACAACAGCACCCCGGCCAAGTTTCAACAGCTGACTAACTTGCATTCTTGATTTGCCGAGGACCGCTGTTACGTTCACCGGAATATCAAATACTGCTTCAAGATCAGTAGCCGTTCGAGCAAGTTCGGTATCTTCTTGGACCGATGGCTCTACCATTTCTGCGGACGCAGGTGCCTCATTGACGGCTACATCACTCGCGGTGTTTGCAGCGCCTCCAAGATCTTCAAGATTTAAATCTTCTTCTTCAGCCACGTTCTTACTCCTTACTTATCGTCGATTGAGGTGTTTACTTGTTCCTCGTCGACCAAATTACCTGTTCCAGTTTTGCCACGAACGAATTCGCTTATAATGGCGTCTAATCTGTTTTCAGTGTCTCGGATATTGCGCTCGACACCGCCATCTGCCCATTCAACCCGGCATTCACTCGGTTGCATTGCGTCTTCCGGCAGGAGAATGATGTTCCCTTGAAACCCGGTTTGCGCCGACATTGCATCAACTTTTCCTTTCAGGAAATCGCATGTCTGTTCTGACGCGCGGACAACAATCCGTGGTTCTTCGGGTAGCTCCGAAAGGCAATCCTTGAGGATTTTCTCAACTTCACTGTTTGGGGAGTGCTGGATTAATGCAGGCGCCAGTTTACCGGCAGCCGCTAAGGCAAGAGAAGCGGCATCTCGCTTGATAGCATGAAGTTGTGACCCTTGAATTGTCATCAGTTGTTGAAGCTGCATTGCGACGGTTTCAAGAGAAGAGGCAAGGGAGTTTTCGAGAGTTTGCATTGCTTGGCTCTGACCGGATTTCACACCTTCTTCAAAAGCTTCAAGCTTTTGCTCAGTAAGATCCTGTTCCGTATATACGGCAGTTCCTTCAGAAACCTTCTGCGCACCATTTGCGGGTCCATCAGAGTCGCTGAATTCTCTATCAAATAGGAATCGGGTGCTCGTGTTCATTGACGCATTCATCCTAATAGACCAACTCGTCATCGCCGCCGCCATCTGCGAGCAGGATGTCCCCATTATCGGCCAGATCTTTGGCGATATTCACAATTTCCATTTGTGCTTCGTCTACATCTTTAAGTCTGACAGGACCCATTGCGTCCATATCTTCCCGCAGAATTTTTGCTGCGCGTTCCGACATGTTGGTGAAGAATAAATCTCGGAGGCTATCGGAAGCACCTTTTAAGCAAATACCAAGGCGTTCCTTGTCGACGTTCCGGAGTAGTGTCTGAACGCCTGCAGGGTCAAGTTTGAGGAGGTCTTCAAAGGTAAACATCAAGGCTTTGATTTTTTCAGCGGAATCTCTGTTTCTTTCTTCCAAAGCTGAAATGAAGCGGCCTTCTGTGTTGCGATCGAAATTATTAAAAATTTCGGCCATCATTTCGTGACTGTCGCGCTTATTGGTTTTTGCCAGATTGCTCATAAATTCACTGCGAAGCGTGTCCTCGATTTTATCGAGCACTTCCTTTTGAACAGCTTCCATTTGCAACATTCTGTTGACGACTTCCAGGGAAAAATCCTCTGGTAAAGTGGCGAGAACTTTCGCCGCGTGACCAGGGTTGATCTTGCTCATGACGACTGCAACGGTCTGCGGGTATTCGTTTTTCAAGTAATTTGCCAATACCTGCTCATTCACGTTGGCCAATTTGTCCCACATGGTGCGGCCGGCCGGGCCGCGAATTTCTTCCATAATGCCTTCAACTTTTTCGCCGGATAAGGCTTTCATAAGCAGGCGTTCTGTCGCTTCGTAGCTGCCCACAATATTCCCGGTTGATGAAATTCTTCCTGCAAATTCGACAAATAGGGATTCCATGGCGTCGGAAGAAATGGACCCTAAGTTAGACATCGCCTGTGAGATCTCTTTGATTTCTTCTTCATCTAAACGCGACCATAATTCCTTGGTGTGTTCTTCACCAAGCGCCAGCATCATTACTGCTGCTTTATCAGGTCCGCTTAGGTATTTTGAGTCAGTTATATTCATTGTTTTTGCTCCCCTTACGCGTCGTGATATAGCCAGTTGCGCAGGATGGAGATTGCCTCATCCGGATGTTTATCAACAATTTCACTTACCTTGTTCAGTGTTGAAGTCTTGACTTGGCCGTCGACCTTGTCGATATCGATCATGCCGTTGACTTCATTTAGAGTTTCCGCGCTGTTACCTCCGCCGGAATGACCAATTGCCGCTGTTCCCGCTGCGGCCGCATCATAGGCCCCATTGCTTGCACCTGGCAGAGCCATTGCAGCCCCAGCTGGGCCCGCCAAAGCTGGTGTCGCGCTGCCAACAGCGAGCGCACGATTAAGAAGCGGACGAACAACTAAGAGCAAAGCCAAGAGCGCAACAACTACCAAAACACCCATTTCTCCCATTTTAAAGAGATCGGCTTTGGTGAGGCCCATGAATATTTCGTCCGTTACTATTTCTTCATCGGAGAAATCTTCAATCTTTTGCGCGAATTGCATATTTACAACTTCGACAACGTCACCCCGTTCTTCATCATACCCAATAGCCGATTTAACCAAGCGGCCAACTTGTAATAGAGCGTTTTCTTCCAACGCGGTGTATGTGGTATTGCCATCGGCAGCTACTTCCGAATTCCCATTGACCAGCACTGCGACAGTTAAACGGCGGACGAGGCCAGATTCTCTTACCTCTGTCGTAATGGTTTTCGAAATTTCATAATTCACAGTTTCTTCTGTGCGCGAAGCTGCGCTTTCAGAATTGCTGCCGTCGCCTGCACCGGCTTCAGCTTCGGGGAGGTTATTGGCAACTGTGACGGCCTGGTCTCCAGCGAGACCTTCATTCGAGGAGCTTGTCTCTTCGACCAGTTGGGTAGAGCGAACAACCTGGCTATCAGGATCGTAAGATTCAGATTGCACAGTCCGTTGATCGAAGTCCATAATGGCACTGACTTCCGCACGAACATTTCCGGCGCCTAGGGTTTTTTCCAAAAGCGCCTCGATTTGCTCCTTTAACCGTGTTTCATAGGTAATTCGCATGAAATCGGTTTGGCTGCTACCGCCTGTACCGGGAGCATCTTTCCCGTCGCCACGTGCTAGCAGGTTTCCGTTTTCATCAACGATTGAAATATGTGTAGGTGTTAGGGAGGGAACCGCAGCTGCAGCAAGATGTTGAATTGCAGAGACCTGATCATCAGTCAGTCGGCCCCGGCCTTTTAGTTTGAGGACGATCGAGGCGCTGGCTTCCCGTTTATCACGACTAAAAACTTCGCGTTTTGGCAGAACAAGGTGAACGCGGGCTGCGGATACATTATTTAATGCCCGGATAGTTCGCGCAAGTTCTCCTTCAAGTGCTCGAATGAAATTAACATTCTGAACGAAACTTGTTGTGCCAAAGGTATCAGAGCTGTCGAAGATCTCGTATCCTACGGAGCCGCCATTTGGTAATCCAACCTCGGCCATTCCAAGCCGCATGCGTGCTACTTGATCTTGCGGGATTAAAATATCGCGCCCATCGTTCTTAATTTGAAAAGGAATTTTGTCAGCTTCGAGTCTGCTAACAATCGATGATGAGTCTGCCGGTTCAAGGCCACCATAAAGAAGCGCATAGTCAGGCGTTGTAATTCTATTCGCCATTAGCATGATGAGGCCGATCAATCCGACGGCAACTACACCGAGGATGATTATTCTTACTGATCCCAAACTTTGGAGAAGTTGGCTTATTCCATTCACGTCGAGCATCCAATGTTTATGTAAAATACGCGTAAAATATTATTTCTATGAAAGAAAGTACGCGGACTTGATAAACAAGAAGTTAACGTGCGGCAAAAATTGCCCAGTCAGAGGAAATTTTTTCCTAGTAAGATTCCGAGAACCAGAAAGGCCGGTTAAGAGCAGTTTTATAAAGCTGACTTAAAATGGGTGCAAATTGTTCATCTATAGGGCGATCAACAATTAAAAAAGCCCGACACCAAATGGGCCGGGCTAGAATAAATTATTTAACAAATAAATTTAATCAATCATCATCCAACATAACTTCGCCGGGACGATACTCTTGTGTTCGCGTAGTACGCAGTCCGGGAAGGCCGTGGCGATCAATAGCCTTCTGCCAAGAAAGAAACTCCTCAACAGAGAGAGTATAGCGTTTACAGGCGTCGTCGAGGCTGATTAATCCGCCTCGTACGGCAGCGACTACTTCTGCCTTACGCCTGATGACCCATCTCTTCGTATTGGTAGGCGGCAGATCATGAATAGTCATGGGCTGCCCGTCCAAGCCGATTATCCGGTTTACTTTGCGGTCAATATGCGACTGCATTTGCATTTTACCTCGTTACAACATTTGTCTTCATTACAGATATTAGCTGCATCGTTTTAACAAACCGCTAACTTGGTT
Organism: Sneathiella sp.; assembly: GCF_036960985.1. NCBI lineage: Bacteria > Pseudomonadati > Pseudomonadota > Alphaproteobacteria > Sneathiellales > Sneathiellaceae > Sneathiella > Sneathiella sp. The sequence continues at coordinate 12,799 of NZ_JBALWD010000028.1, forward strand.
GGTTAATTTTGTCTTCATGGCAAAAGAGGGATTTTTGCCATGAAGATCATTGGAGCTAGGTTAGGAGACCTATCGTTTCAGCCGAATGAGTTCTTCTAGCATTTCATCCGCTGTCGTGATGATTTTACCTGCTGCAGAATATGATCGCTGAGTAATGATCATGCGGGTAAATTCTTCGGCGATATCCACGGTTGATGCTTCGGTCGCAGATGAGATTATTTTACCGGCGCCGCCCATGGTAGCTTCACGTAAGGTGAAAGTTCCTGAGTCAGGCGTTTCGTCATAGGAGTTCCCATCCTGATTTCGCATGCCATTCGGATTGGCAAAGGTTGCGACTGGAATTTTATAGATCTCTTTTGAGGTACCATTGTCAAACTTCGCAATTACTGTGCCTTCTTCGTTAATGAAAACAGAGTTGAAGGCTCCGAAGAGAGCTCCATTTACGTCTGAAGAAACCAGCTCCGAGTTTGAAGCGAATTGCGTAAAGCCATCTGATTGACCATCCGTGCCAAAATTCAGATTGACAACTTGCGGGGAATCGATGCCCAGAGAAGCGGCCCAGGGGACCGTAACCGTGTTGCTTAATGCTGAACCGGCCAAGTCAAGTGTGCCGTCTGAATTAAACGCGGCGACTTGGGAGGCGAGAACATCTTCATTACCATCGCCATCTGTATCTGCGGTGATTTCGACGGTCCATTCATTTGGTGTGCCACCAGAACCAGTTCTCAAGAAATTAAACGTAATCGCATGCGCCGATCCCATACTATCGTACACTTGGAATGAGCGAACGAAATGCGGTGCAGTTGTTCCGTTTGCCATATCACCAGAAACGTAACCAGCGCCAAATGTCGCTTGGTCGGAGGACAGGTTTGCTTTCAGGTTAATAGTAGACGTCGCTTCTGCGTTACCTGTTAGTCCAGTGATATTTACCGGGCTCAGTGCCGCCAAGTCCGATTGGTTCGCTGGAATATTACCGTTGGGATCAATTTCCCAACCTTGCAAGTAATAGCCTTGTGCATTTCGGAGGAGGCCGTCGGCGTCGGGCTCAAACGTGCCTGCACGTGTATATGTATAATTGCCACCAGTTGTTGCTGGATCGGGCACGGTGTTCACGACAAAGAAACCATCTCCGGCAACGGCCATATGAGTTGTTGAGTCAGATGCGGTGATTAGACCTTGTTGGTCGACTTGTGCTCGCGGATGCACCAGGACACCGCCAGCGGAGTAAGATGTGTCCGTGGCGCTTTCTGTAACCAACGTCGAAAAGATCGCATTGGTCCCTTTATAGCCGACGGTGTTTGTATTTGAGATATTGTCGGAAATCATGGCCATCGCTGTTGATTGCGCGGCCAGGCCCGATACACCTGAAAACATTGCTGCTGTTAAACTCATTTTGTTACTCCTTATATAGCGCCCGTCTCAAATGAGATGAAAGCGTATTCGTTAGCCGCTTTTAGGCGGGTGAATTGTTATTGTTTGTGACACTGACGGTGGTTATCTGCTCAAGGGTGAGATAAACACCGCCTACTTTCAGAACGGGCTTACCGTTTACGGTTTCCATACTTTCGGCTTCACCTTCAAAATTGTAAGAAACGTCCACGGTATTTCCGCCAGCAGATTCTGCTTTGACGACAAGATAATATTGACCGTTGCCTGCGGTGGCTCCGCTGGTCTGTTCCCCATCCCAGGAAAAGACCTGGGCACCAGCTGATGCGCCACTAGCTTCTTCTGAATAAACTTTTGTTCCGTTGACATCGTACACTTCGTATTCGACGCTAGCTGCGCCGCTACCGAGATCGATATTCCAAGAAGCACCGGTTTCATCAAGTGCGGCAACATTCAGATAAGAGCCGACGGTCTTGCCAAGATAGTTAATCATGGCAGAAGCAGTTCCATTTTGCTGATTAAGCTGCTGCAATTGAAGCAGCGCTTCCAAATTCTGGTTTGTCGCAATGTTCTGCTCGACGTTGGTGAAATTTACCAGCTGATTGGTGAACTCGTTTGAATCCGTTGGATTGAGTGGATCCTGGTTCGTCAATTGTGTCGTCAGCAATGTTAGAAAATCGTCAAAATTGCTCGCAAGATTTGTTGACGCTGTGTTCGCAGCGCTATTAACAAGCCCTAATCCAGCATTTATTTCTGCTATCGTCATTTGCTTATCCTCATGTCATAAAATCTTGTTTTCATGGGTTTTACCTAGACCTGAATATCCAAATTGCTGTTACCGGTACCGTCGGCCGTCACTCGTGACGGAGCAACTGGCGGAAGATCCTCATTTTCCATTAACGTTTGTAGGGATGGATCGTTGCCGGCGAAGCCCATGGGCTCCTCTTGGCCGTCTTTGCTTAAACTGAAATTCAAGCTTCCCGATCCCGTTTCGAAACCGGCGTCCTGCAGCGCTTTTTCAAGGCTACGGGAATCGCGTTGCAACAAATCAAGGGTTTCTTGTTTGTCGACCGCGATGGCGGCAATTAAGCGTCCATCCTGACCAATTTCCAATTTGACATCGACCCGACCCAATTCAGATGGATGAAGGCTGATTTTGATCCGATCGGCACCTTCCTTGGCAGCGTTGCTAATCTGTAGGGAGATCTGTTCCGTGGCCGGTGTTTGTCCGGCAATCCGGGCGGCGTTGCTTGCTTGGCTTGCCGAATTGGTCGCCGTTGCATCAACACCCTGAACCGCTGCTACGGGAGGTGGCGGTGCCAGGCTTTGAGTGGTGTCTCCGGGCATCATCTGTGCCTGTGCAGCCCCTGCGATTGTCTGGCCGAACGGAATATCACTCTTAACGGCGCTTGCCTGTACCGTCATTCCAAAGGGTGTCGGGGTTGCATCGGCCGTTGCGGCAGTTATCAAGTTTGTACTAGAAGCTAGTGACGACTGGAATGACTTAGCCGCATTATTTGATACAAGAGAAATTTTGCCTTTTCCGTCCTGTAACAACTCAGCAACTTTAGACGACAGAGTAACTTTTTCAGACACTCCAGCGGCTGCTTCAGTTCTGATTTTCTCTAACGCGTCTGTCGGTGCGGGTTTAACCGTCGCAGCATTTTCAGGGATAGTGATTGGCGTTGCCTTTTTAGCGTCTGTAGAAGGTTCGGTCTTTTTTGCGGGTGTCGTTGCCTGCGCTATGTTGGGCGCAGTAATTTGATTTGTTGCCTGATTGGTTACCTGCGCAGCCGCACCATCTTTAGCGAGTGTGGCCAAAGGTGATGTTTGGTTAGCGGTTGCCGTCTTCTGTCCACTGTTGGTAGGAGCGACGCCATTTGCAGGTAACGCGGCATTTCCAGCGGTGTGAGCGGGAGCTGTCGCAGAATTGACTGCGGCAACCGCAGAACTAACAGCAAGGTTCGGCTGCGGTGCCATGACGTGTGAAATTGTTGCTGATGTTTTATTGGAAGCGGCATCTGTTGTCGCTGATGTTGGCTCCTTAGCAGGGCTTTCAAGGGCTATCGCCGGTTTAGTGGGCTCAGTGTCAGCCGGGGTGGCCTCTGATTTTACAGTAGGGGTATGAGCATCTTCAGAAACAGGGCTTTCGCCATCCATAGCAGCAGCTTCCACCATTGAGGAATGATGCTCCTGATCTGGCGCGCGCACCGTTTTCACGGGCGCTTCATGCGGCGTGGCCTGATCTTCCAGATAATTTGAAAAATCATCATAATCTTCGTCTCGTACTTCCGGATTCTGCCGGTTAGCAGTCGAAGTGGTGCCAATTATTTGCCCAACATCCATAGTATAAACTCTTCTTTTCTCGCAACTGTGCCAAAATGTGGCTCGCCCTTTACTAAGCAAAGTTTGGGCCAGTTTTGAAATCTGAAATAATTTCAATTAAAACAACGTGTTATGAAATTTAGATGTTCGGGTATGCGGGTAAAAAGGTTCCTGTTCGGCAAGATGTTCCGACAAAGACAGTCGTTTTTGCCGCAATAAACCGTCGGGATAGTCGCAGCGCTGATCAAAGGTCAATTTCACACCCCCCTATATAGAAGTGTTGTTTTTGTCGGGTCGGGGCATGTGGACAAGCTCTTCCAGCATAAGTTGGCATCGATATTGCTTATTAAAGGGGTGAAGGGCCTGCATAAGGGTTCACTATAAGTGCCACTAAAATCGGTAAATTTGATGAAATATGAAATAGAACAACGAGTTAGATGTTTTGTGGCGGACGAAAGATCTGACCAGATCAGAAAGCCTAAACAGGTAGTAATTACCCGGTGTGGGCTGAATTTACCGTTGATCGACCGAAACTTCCGGCAGTTGAAGGATAATTGATATGAGCTTGAATGCCATTTTAAATGCAGGTGTGACGGGGATGCTGAGCCACCAGGCCGCTCTCAATGTGACAGCGAACAACGTTGCCAATGTTCAGACAGAAGGATATGCCCGCAAGGTCGTGGACTACGGGGCAATTGTGGTCGATGGCATCGGTGCTGGTGTGGAAATCTCAGAAGTGCGTAGGGTAACTGACGAATTTATTGCTAAAGAGCTTCGGTTAGCGACTGCCGGATCTGAGCAGTACAAAGCCATGTCGGAAATACATGCGCAATTACAATCCCTGCTTGGTGATCCCGCAGACAATAAGTCCCTTACCGGTAAGCTGGATAGCATGAACGCTGCCTTTGCCGCATTATCTGTCGATCCAACAATGTCTATAGCCCGGTCATCAGCATTATCTCAGATCGAAAATTTTGGCGTCGAGACGAACCGGTTACTGACACAAATACAGGACCTCCGCAAAGAAGCGGACTCCCACATCGCCGAAGAAGTTGAGGTTGTAAATCAGGCTATCTTGAGGATTTACGACTTAAACCAGGAAATCAAATCGGCAACATTGAGTGGTCAGCCTGTAGGCGAATTGCTGGATCAACGCGATCAGGCGCTTACGGATATTTCCAAAATCATGGATGTTAAAACATATCCAATGAATGACGGCGCCATTGCGGTTGTTACAGATGCCGGACAGCAGCTTCTTGATTTTCAGCCAAGACAGTTGGTCTATTCACCCGCCGCAATCGTGACGGCTGAGACCCAGTTCGAACAGGTTTCTATTAATGTATATGACGTGACAACGAAGACGGTCGCGGCAACCGGTCAGCCACTTGACCCAGAATTGCAAAGCGGATCGATGCGCGGTTGGCTTGATATGCGTAATATTGAGCTGCCTAACATGGCTGCGCAGATTGGGGCCTTGGCGTCTGGTGTCGCTGAACAATTCAATGCTGTTCATAATGATAATATTTCGGTTCCGCCACCGGCCAGCATGACGGGTCGGAGTTCCGGTGTTGTGGCTGGTGACGCTCATGGTTTTACAGGCCAAGCAACTTTCTACAGCTTTGATGCCGCAAACAATATTCAGTCTTCCTATACCGTGGATTTTGACAATCCGGGTACGTCGACAGTGGCCAATGTACTGGCCGAGGTAAATGGTGCGCTTGGTGGGGGAACCTTATCTCTTGCCAACGGAGTGTTGACCATGACGGCGCAGGGCGGTGCGACGGGCGTCGGCATTGCGCAAGATGCGAGCAGTCCTTCAGAGCGTGGTGGCCGCGGGTTTTCCCATTTCTTCGGTATGAACAACTTGATTGATGCCAAAATTGATACGTCGTTCGACACTGGACTGAGTGCTTCGGATGCGCACGGATTTACGGGCGTCTCTGAGCTTACTTTCCGTGGGCCAGACGGACAGGAGCCCATATCAGTGACCGTGAATTTCGGTGCTATCGGTGGCACTATGGGTGATGTTGTAACGGCTCTTAATGCGGGGCTTTCTCCGTATACGACGGCCTCTTTGGATGCTGATGGTGCCTTAAAGTTTTCCAGTGGTTCTGGTTTTGATACGTATTCAATAAATGTTGTATCGGACAGCTCGGACCGCGCTGGAACAGGCACAAGTTTTCCTGATATGTTCGGTGTCGGGGTTAGGTATCCCAGTGATGCCGGGCTTGAATATGGTGTGATGTCGAATATTGGCGACAATCCAGAATTGCTGGCATTGGCAAAAATTGATCCAACAGGAACCCCGGCCATAACGCTTGCGGATAACCGCGGCGCATTGGCGTTTCAGGATCTGGCAACAACGGCCATGACTTTCGATTCGATTGGTGGCCTGGTTGGTTCGACCGTAACCGTCACGGATTTTGCTGCTCAGGTTCTTGCCAAAGCAGGCCTTGATGCCGCACGGGCTGACAGTTTGCAGTCTGACAGGGCGGCGCTGTCCGGGGCTTTGAACAGCCGCATGCAGGAGGTGTCCGGCGTTAACATGGACGAAGAGCTTGCCAATCTTATTATTTATCAGAACGCGTACAACGCTTCTGCGCGGCTTATTACTACGGCGCGCGAAATGTATGACGTTTTGCTGACCATGGTTTAGGAGAAATAAAATGACTCGAATTTCGACCGCACAGCAAAGCCAGATGCGTATCACGGACATGATGAATAGCCAGAAACAGGTAGCTGACGCCCAGCGGCAAGTTACCACTGGACACGTTGCCGAATTTTACAAAGATATCCACATGGATGTCACAAGTCTTGCCGGCGCTAAATCCTTGCTGGCAAGGTTGGACCAGCATGAGGCCAATAACAGTCTCATCCTTAATCGGTTATCCAGCTATGACCAGGCCATGGCCGGCATCGAAAGTTCGGGTAATGATATTAGAGGCGCCGTTATGTCCGCCATTAACACGGCATCAACACAAGGACTTTATGCGACCGTCGAAGGCGCATTCGAAAATGTTCTGAATTTCCTTAACAGTCAAAACACTGAAGGTTATCTTTTCGCCGGTACCAACCGTGATGTTGCACCTGTGAATATTTCGTCAATTAATGATCTCCTGTTAGCAGCGGAGCCGCCGACAGATATATTCCAGAACAACGATCTTAAATCCGCCGTTCGCATTGATGAGAATAGAACCTTGGAAGTTGGTGTTCTCGCTGAAGATTTGGGGCTTGAAATTATGACGGCCTTTCAGCGCATGGCCATGTGGCAGAATGGTATCGTACCAACGACAACGCCGGTTCCAACCGGTCCTTCAGGAAATTTTACAACGCCCCTGAGTTCAGAAGATCAGGATTTCCTGATTGGTGAAATAGCCAATATCGAGCAGCTCGTGAATAACATAAGCGCCTTTCGCGGGGATAATGGTTTGAATCAAAAAACCATAGAGGAAGCGCAAGAAGTTCTCTCCTTGCAGATTAATCAGGCTAAAGGGTTGGTTAGCGGTATTGAAGATGTCGATTCTGCAGAAGCTATTACTAATCTAAATCAAAAGAACTTTGCGCTGGAAGCTTCCTACAATGTGTTAAGCCAGATTAACCGGTTGAGCTTGCTCAACTTCATCTAGTTTGGATCTTTAAGATAATCTCGGATATTCCTCGCCTTTCGGCGAATTTTGCCGAAATACTTGCATAATCACTGGCGGCGCCTATATTGCGCGCCATGAATTCATTAGGTTTTGATACAGCACCAGAAGATACCCGTATCGTCGTCGCCATGTCAGGTGGTGTCGATAGTTCGGTAACGGCTGCGTTGTTGAAAGATCAAGGTTATGATGTGGTTGGCATTACCCTGCAACTTTATGACCATGGCGTGGCCGTGCAGAAAAAAGGCGCCTGCTGCGCTGGGCAGGATATTCATGATGCGCGCCGTGTCGCTGAAGCCATTGGTATTCCCCATTATGTTCTGGATTATGAAAGCCGGTTTCAGGACAGCGTTATGGAGGAATTTGCCGACAGTTATCTTCGTGGTGAAACGCCAGTTCCTTGCGTTCGCTGCAATCAAACAGTGAAATTCCGCGACTTGTTGGAAACGTCTCGAGATCTTGGGGCCGTGGCGCTGGCCACAGGTCATTATATCCGGCGGGATGATTTAAATGGATCCGCACGTCTTTATCGTGGTCGAAATGCTGTCAAAGACCAGAGTTATTTCCTGTTTGCAACAACCCAGGATCAAGCAGATTATTTGCGTTTTCCACTCGGCGATTTGACGAAAGAGGAAACGCGGGCCTTGGCCGATAAGTATAACCTGGAAGTCGCTGCGAAGCCTGAAAGCCAGGATATCTGTTTTGTACCGAACGGGAATTATGCGCAAGTGATCGAACGGATGCGCCCCGGTGCCGGTGTCGCTGGCGACATTGTCGATTTACGAGGACAGATCCTGGGTCGGCATACGGGCATTATAAATTACACGGTTGGCCAACGCCGCGGTTTGGGTGTGGCGACGGGAAGTCCACTTTATGTGACCCGCATCGACCCAGATCAAAACCGAGTAGTTGTGGGCCCCGCAGACGCTTTGCTTGTATCCAAATTGACATTGCGCGACATGAACTGGATCGGCGATGCTTCGCTTAGTCTCAATGGAACAGAAGTTCTGGTCAAAGTACGCTCTACGCAGACGCCGATGAAGGCAACTGTTTACGGGGCGCAGAAAGATTGGGCGGAGGTTCATCTGGAGAATCCGGAAGGCGGCGTTTCACCGGGACAAGCTTGCGTTATGTATGAAAATGACCGCTTGCTGGGTGGAGGCTGGATTGTCGGAACCGAGGCGCCCATAACAATTGCAGCAGATACAGCGCTACAGGCGTAATTATTCTTATTTCCTCGCTTGACAGCGCACCGGAAAAACCCTAAAAACCGGGCTTCGAAACGCCCCCTTGCGTGTATTTGGTTGGTGAGGAGGGCGCCTCTCGGCTCCTTAGCTCAGTCGGTTAGAGCAATGGAATCATAATCCATGTGTCCCCAGTTCGAGTCTGGGAGGAGCCACCACTACCCTCGTTGCAATAGCCGATCTTGCATCCGCTGTCCGAACCTCTCCAAAAACCATAGTCTTTAGACGCAAATGCGTACACATTTAGGCGCCTCACTGTGGTGTTCACGCCTAATTCCCGCCCGAGTTTTGCCACTATTTTGACATTTTGTTACAATGTAAAGCTTCAAATATCCAAATCTTTTACACATATTAAGAGCATTAGGAAACCGAAAGACGTGCGTTGTTGTATTGCCGAACGTCGACGCAAAATTATTGCCGAAACTCAAAGTAAAAAACGTTGAACGAGCTTTTGGGGGATTGCCTGTTCAGTATTTTTGGAGAAAAGCGTGTACAACAGAGTTTGGTTTTTCAGGACCGTCATAGTTCTTTTAATGGCGGTTTCGCCGTCCCACGCGTGGGCGCAGAGTTCGGCAAACCCCAGTCGAATTGACGAACGGGTTCGCCCACGACCGGAAACGCCGACGTTGCAGGCCCCGCTGAAGCTCCCGGCCGTGCCGGAAACGCGGCCAGAGGGCAGCACGAACTTGCAAAAGTTTGAAATTGAGGGGGTCGTATTTGAAGGGTCGAAAACCCTGCCAGATGCGCAGTTGCAGGAGACAGCCAAATCTTACCTCAACCGCGAGATAACCTTGCAGGATGTCTATGATTTGGCAGACAAGGTTACGGCCTTGTATCGGGCAAGTGGGTATGTTTTGTCACGGGCAATTGTGCCGGCCCAACAGATCGACGATGGTTTTTTGAAGATCCAGATCGTTGAGGGTTTTATCGATAAGATTGACATTCAAGGGGACGCTGGCGGTGCCCGCAGGTTGCTGGAGGAGCAAGCCCAACGCATCAAAGAGACCCGTCCGCTCACCGCCGCCATTCTAGAGCGCGAGTTGTTACTCGCGGGGGATCTTGCCGGATTGACAGTTCGTAGTGTGCTGACGCCGTCGGAAGCCGAGATCGGTGCCGCGGATTTGACTTTGATCGTCGAGATGAAACCCTTTGATGCCTATTTAGCGGTGGATAATTACAGTAGCCGATATCTTGGACGTGAAGAAATCATTGGCCAGGTATTTGCCAATGATATGTTCGATTTGGCAGGGCAGGTTGGTGTAACCGCAGTGGTTACGCCAGATACAGGCCCGGAAATGGCCTATGGGGCCTTGAGTTACCAAGTGCCTCTAACGGCCGACGGTTTGTCGCTTTTTTCCTCGTACAGTTATTCACGAACTCGGCCAGGAGAGGAGCTGAAAAATATTGACACGAAAGGCAAGGCTGAGGCGCTGAGGGTCGAGCTATCCTATCCTTTCTATCGTGCCCGGGATTTCAACTTTAGTGGAACAATAGGTATGTATGGCGGCAATGTGTCGTCAGAAAACGTCGTGTTGCAGCCGGCATTCGATGATAAGATACGACATGCCTATCTCCGGCTGTTTGTAAACGGACTGGACGATCAGGGAGGGTATAATACCGCCTCTGTCAGCTATTATCGCGGCGTGTCCTGGTTTGGGGCGTCGAAAAATGGGGATGCCAATCTTTCTCGGGCAGGTGCAGATAATGATTATCAAATCCTGAATTTCGATGTTTCTCGGTGGCAGCCGCTTGTCGGCGATTTCAGCCTCTTGTTAGCGGCAGCCGGACAGACTTCTTTTAACGATACTTTATTATCATCGGAAGAGTGGAGCGTTGGCGGCAGTTATTTCAGTCGCGCTTTTGATCCGTCGGAAATCTCTGGTGAAAAAGGTTTGGCTGGCAGTATTGAGCTTCAATACACGCCACCAGAACAAGCTCCCTGGATGTCCAATTCTCAGTTTTTTGGATTTTATGAGGGTGGCGTGGTTGCCCAAACCGACACGTTGGCAGGAGACAATACAAGGGAGTCAATCCTATCTCTGGGCGCCGGGTTTCGCACAACGATCAATGATCAGGTGAATGCCGAAATGTTTGTTGCCCAACCCTTTAGTCGCAATGTCAATGCGGAAGGGGATCGCAATACTCGATTGTTCTTCTCTGTCAGTACCTCTTTTTGAGTTTTTTAATGTTCGCGCCGCCCATTCAGGTCAGGAAATAAAATGAAGACAAATTTTAGAAAAGAAATTTTAAGCTCGCTTCGATGCTCGACGATTCTGACGCAATCTGTGGCAACGGCCAGTATGATGGCGGTTGCTTTTGGCAGCACCGGTGCGATGGCGCTGGATAATAATGCCTTGCCGACGGACGGAAAGGTGACAGGCGGCGCCGCAACTTTCAAGCAGAGCGGTGCGAAACTCAATGTTAAACAAACGTCTAATCGCGCAGTGATCGATTGGCGTACCTACGATATTGGTGAAAAGGCGCATGTAAATTATGACCAACCGAATTCAAGCTCAATTGCGGTCAATCGCGTCTCCGCCTCAAGTAACGCGTCGCAGATAAACGGAAATCTGACAGCAAACGGCCAGGTATGGATCCTGAATGCCAATGGTGTGATGTTCGGACGCAATGCAAAAATTGATGTGGCCGGCCTGATTGCGTCGACCGCGAAAATAAATACCAACAAATTTATGGCAGGGGATAATAGGCTTGTTCTTTCCAAAGGTGGCCGTGGCTCGGTTGTCAACGAAGGGCAGATCACCATCAGGGAAGGCGGGCTTGCTGCCTTTGTCGCACCACATGTCAGAAATAACGGTGTCATTCTGGCCAGTCTGGGCAAGGTCACATTGGCCGCTGGCGAAACCTTTACCTTGGACCTTGCCGGCGACCAATTGATTGAAATCGGGCTTGGCGCGGATACGGCGAAAGCCGAACAGCTTGGTGAAATTATTGCGGCGGGCGGGACAATAGAAATTTCCGCCAGGGCCGCTGGCGATCTGGTCGATGCGATTATTAATCTTGATGGCGTGACAAGTGCCGCATCGGCAACAATTGTTGGCGGAAAGATTATTCTAGGCGGCGACCAAGTGATGATCGCAGGGACCCTAGATGCATCCGGTGCCCAGGGCGGCGGGGAAATTTCCGTCACCGGTGACAAGATAACCACTCAGGCGGCAGCGAACATAAAACTTGATGCAGGGGAGTCCGGCGACGGCGGTACTTTTGTTGCTTACGCTGACGAACTTGGCGAATATTCCGGTAGCTTCTCTGCCCAAGGCGGCGCGAAGGGCGGCGACGGCGGGTTCATCGAAACCTCCGGCAAGGCGGTTAAAATCGACGACGGTATTACTGTGAATACGCTTGCGGCGGCTGGTAAAACGGGTAGCTGGACTATTGATCCGGATAATCTGACCGTAATTGAAACGGGCGGGGATGGAACATCTACCATCGGTGCTAATACGATTGTCAGCAATCTGGCAAGCTCAAGTCTAATCTTAAAGGCGAATGAGAGCATTACTGTTGACGCGGAAATAGACAGTTCCAACCAAACCAACAGTAATACATTGTCGCTGATTGATGAGAATAATGACGGTGTGTTGACTGTCAACCTGAACGCAGACATCAACCTCGGCTCGAAACAATCGCTGGAAGGCGAGGCCAGCACCGTAAACATTACCGACGGTGCCGATATTCAGGATGGTGTGGATATCGCGGTTGCAAATTCTCAAATTAATGTAGCTGAGGGAGAATATAGTGAATTCAATACGAAAACAAATGGGCCAGAAAATGTAATCATCACCGGGAGTGAAGGTGCGACGATTAAACGAGAAGCCTCTGGCGATATACAGAAGGTTGTTTGGTTGAGAGCAGACGGGACAACGCTTGCCGGGTTTAATATTGACGGTGGTGGCCAGCATGTCGGCGTCGCCGTTGTCGGCGAAGGAATTACCGTTTCCAACAACAAAATTGATGATGTTTTGACGGGGATCCAGACGCAGACAGCGATTGTCGAAGGAAACAATGTTTTTACTGATAATTCCATTACTAACGCCGTCGTCGGCATCAGCCTGCAAAATAATTCAAACACCGTGACAGGCAATATAATTAGTGTCGACACCAAGGACATTGTTGTGAACGGTAATCCCGTTGATGTGCCGGTGGAAGCATTTGGCATCGGCTCGTCCAAGAATGTCTTTAAGAACAATGACGTGACTATGGGTAATGAGGGTGTGGTGATCAAAGTTTACACGACGGCCGACTATGACGCGCTGCCGGGGGGAGACGTTGACCTTCTCAATTTCATCAATAACAACACCCTGAATAAGGGCGTCTATATAATGGATGGTAATGATGTCACGGTCCAGACGATATTTGCGAACATTCAGGATGCTGTCGATGCCGCCTCAACAGGTAATACGGTTGAGGCCTTGGCAGGATCTTATGCCGCCGACGTGTCGATTGAGACAAGCGGTCTAACACTAAATGGGGCGCAATCGGGTGCTAGTGCAGTTGGCCGCTCTGGGGATGAAACCATTTTGACCGGGAGCATCAAAATTTCCGGTGATGCGGATGGAACGACCATTGATGGTCTCACGTTAGCAGAAGGATCTGTGGTTGAAGGATCCAAAACCGCTATTTATATCAAAGCCGGCGCAAAAGACACCACCATTCAAAACACTATTTTTACCCGCTCCGGAGATGTGGATGGTGATGCATATCGCGGTATCCTGACTGTTTCGGGTGGGGATCAAACCGGGCTTCTTATTCAAGATAACAGCTTCTCCGGCTGGGCGACGGGTGTTTACCTCAATCCCGGTGCGACCGGCGCGCAAGTATTGAACAACGATTTTAACGGAAATTATGTTGGCATGTCTGTGGACGGGCCAAGTGGCGTAAGCATTTCAGGCAATAAATTCCGCAATAACAAGTTTGAAGGATTGGGACTGGGCGCGGGATCGGATCCAGTTTCGGCGACGGTCACGAATAATGATTTCTCCTCCAATACTGTAAATATCGGTCTTTATACTGGCTCCGGAACCGAGTTCGATTTCAGTGGCAACAGTTTTGACGGCGTTACTGCTGAAAGCATGACAGTGGCGGAACTCTCGGCAGTCGCTGAGACAATAAAGGACGGCACGAATTCCGCAGATGGATATTCTGGTCTGGCGCGCCTTCGGGATGGATATGTATTCGTTACTGAAGGGGGGAGTATCAGTGACGGCATTGGCTTAGCGTCAACATCAGATATCGTCCATGTTGGGAGCGGGACATATAGCCTGTCATCCACTCTTCGAATATCAACAAGCATCTCCGTGCAAGGCGCAGGTGAAGACAGCACTATATTGGATGGGTCGGCGATTTCCGGTTATGGAATTTCTGTTTCCGCGAATAATGTCAGCTTGAGCGATTTCACTTTGTACGGTCCGGTGGCGAATGTTTCGACCAGTTATGGTATCAAGGTTAGCCCCGGCGGGGCAGCCTCTAGTCGTTTGACGGACTTTGCTATTTCAAATGTGACTGTTCGGGGATCTGGGCGAGCTGAGCTAGATCTGAATGGTGTAAATGGTGCGGTAATAACAAACTTTACGGCTGATGGTCGATCTCTCACGGATGAAGCGATCCAGACAAATGGGGCGGGCATCCAGCTGACAGATACGGCCAATGTGACCATATCCGGCTCAACAACGAAAGGAAATGCCTGGGGCGGTGTCGCGATTTATCAGGCAAACAGGTCTTATGATCAACAAACAAGTAATATCAATATTGATGCGGATAATAATACATTTGAAGAAGCCAATGGCCTCTACACACAAGATAGCTCTGACACTAATAATTTCACCGATCTCAATCTGGCTAATTTCGACTATACGGTCTTTAACAGCGATTTCCGGTCCGGCGGGAGCCAATTCACCTTCTATCAAGCGAAACAACAGGCAGCTGTGGATTTAGCTACATCACTGGGTAGCAGCGATTCCAGCTATATCCTCGGTTGGGATGGGACCGCGAATACAAATGTCTACACGGTTGGTACGGGCAGTAATGACACGGCGATGAAAATTAGCAAAGCCCTCGATACGGCTTCGTCCGGAAGTACAATTGAGGTGTTGGCAGGGACCTATGCGGAAGATGTCATCGATAACAAAGTTCTCGCTTTTTCCTTCGAAGACACCACGGTCAACGGATTGACGCTCAATACTTCTGGGTCATCTATCCAGGGAGACATCACAAGTTCCGGTAACGGGATTACGTTTGAGACTGCCGTTATTCTTGATGGAGACACCAGCCTGACGGCCGGTGCCGGTGGAATTAACGTACAGAAGATTGACGGTAACACCGCCGGCGGGCAGGCGTTGAGCATGAGCACAACCGGTACAGTAACAACGGATGCATTGGGATCGACCACCCGATTGGGTACGGTGAATGTTGAAGGAGCGGCGGTTAATCTAGAGGGTAATCAATATTCCGCAAATAATCTCACTTTCTCAGGGCCCGTTACCCTTACCCAGACAGACACGGAATTTAACACGACGCAGTCAGACAGTGCAGCAGGGGATATTATTTTTACGGGTAATATTTTTGGACGTACGAATGGCGCTCAAAGTGCGGCGTTCGTTGCCGGCTCTGGAACCGGTGAGGCAAGTGCCAATGGTTCAGTATCTCTTCAAAACGCCGGAACCAGTGACACAAGGTTAGGGTCAATGACGGTTACTGCCAATAACTTTAACGCGGCGACAGTTTATCTGGAAGGATCCTTTGACGCCGCTCAAACCGGCGATCAGACCTTTACCCAGCAAACGCTGAATGCACTGGGTGCCGTTTCCAGTATGGTGGATGGAACGATTACAGGTCCCATAAAATCCGAAAGCACTGTATCAGTCACCGCGGGACAAAATATTGACGGAAATATAACGGCAGAATCCGTGACGGCAACTGCGACAAACGGTTCTGTGACCGGCTCGTTAGAGGCGACTGATGGAACGGCTTCGGTAGCCGCTGCAACTGGCATTACGGGTGATATTACAGGAACAAATGTTGACGTGACAGCGACGACGATAGATGTGAAAGTTACCGCCACGGAAACCGCCACTGTGACGGCGGTGGAAACCGATGGCACTGTCGGGTCGGTCAAAGGGACAGTTTCAGCAACAAAGGTCGTCGTGAAGGCGAACGAGGTCTTCTCCGAAGTGACCGCGACGGGAACCGCCACCGTTACGGCAGAGGCATCAGAAAGCGGCGCCGGTATCATTGAGGCAAATGTGACGGCAAAGAGCGCCACTCTAAGTGCTGATGACATTACGTCGAATGTACTAGTGGAAGAAACAGCAACGGTGCAGGCGCAGAATACGTACTCCGGTTCAGTCGAAGCCGAAACCGTTGTCGTCGACGCGGATAACATAGAAGCCGATGTTATTGGTCAAACAGTAACCGTGACGGCAGAAAATGATTTTACAGGCTCAGTCGAGGCGGAAAGTGCGACGATTGAATCTAAAACCATCGATGCTGAGGTTAGTGGGGGAACCATAAAAATAGAGTCCGAAACAGGGACCGTCGACGGAGAACCGGACAACTTGGATACTGGCGACGGGATTCTGAAAGTAAATGATGAAGTAGTTCTGGGCGAAAGCGAGGCCGAGGTCAAACAATATGTGGTGGAGGGATTCGAACTTCCGGCTGACGCCTATATAACAGAAACCGGTGCTATTATTTTACCAGACGGTTTTGGATTGGCGGCAATAAGCCCGGCAGGAGGGGGCACAAAACCGAAAATTATAATGGTTCATGATGTTAAAAGTTTAGGGGAATTACTGGAGGCTGGATATACCGCGATTATTATTAATCTTAACCAGAGTACCTTGGTAGATAATCAAGAAGAAAGATCTCTTGATAGCCTTCATACGCTAACAGACGTCGATGCCTGATTGCGCGAATTGGCAGCATTCCATAGGTGAATGAGGGGCGGTGCGGTCGAATGGGGAATATGTTCGATCGCACATTTTTTCTTTGGTATTTGCTGTAAATGTTGAATTAGCTTGACCCTTAACCGGATTGCGTAACAATCACGGTTATGATGAATACTCGGTTTTCTCTGAAGTATACCATGGGGCTGGTGGCAGTGGCTGCCGTGCTTCTCATAGGCACGCTAATTTTTGCCTTGAACGGTGACGCCGATACGACCTCGAAGCCAGATGGGTCAAAGAAGAAAACGGAAGTCTCACAAGAAGACAAAGGCCCGAAATTTGAGCGGTATACGGGCGATTATGATGTTCTTGCAGAAAAACGTATCCTTCGTGTTCTTGTACCCTATAGCAAAACCTT
Source organism: Sneathiella sp. (assembly GCF_036960985.1). Classification (NCBI taxonomy): domain Bacteria; kingdom Pseudomonadati; phylum Pseudomonadota; class Alphaproteobacteria; order Sneathiellales; family Sneathiellaceae; genus Sneathiella; species Sneathiella sp. The sequence continues at coordinate 29,714 of NZ_JBALWD010000028.1, forward strand.
TTTCTTTTTTGATGGTCCGGACCGGAAGGGGCTAACTTATGAATGGCTGAAATCATTCGAAGGGGCGTTGAATAAAGGCAGAAAGAAAAAGGCGCTGAGAATGCGGGTGGCGATAATCCCGACACCACGGGATCAGTTATTGCCGGGCTTGATCAATGGTGCCGGTGATATCGCGGCGGGTAACTTGACCATAACGCCGGAACGCTTGAAGCAAGTTGATTTCGGGGCCCCTGTGATGAGCAATATCCAGGAGATATTGGTTACCCATAAATCGGCTGGACCTTTTCAATCCATTGATGACCTGGCCGGGAAAACTGTTCATGTGCGCCGTTCAAGCAGTTATTTCAATAGTCTTGAAAAGGCCAATGCCGCCCTCAAGAAAGCCAAAAAGAAACCTATCAAACTGGTTATGGTCGATGATCATCTGGAAGATGAAGATCTGATGGCCATGATGAATAGCAAGCTTATCCCGGCGTTAATCATTGATAAGCACAAAGCTGATTTATGGGTTCAGATATATAAAAACCTGGAAATCCATCCAAAGGTAGTTTTGCGCGACGACGGAAAAATAGGCTGGGCATTTCGTAAAAACAGCCCGCTCCTCGCGAAGGCAGTAAACAGTTTTGTTAAGAAGTCCAAAGAGGGGACTTTGTTCGGGAATGTTATTATCAACCGATATTTGAAATCCACCAGCGTGATTAGTCAGGCGTTGGATCCAGGTGAACTTGATAAGGTCTATAAAAATACGGAGTTATTTCAGGAGGCGGCGGAATTATATAATTTGGATTGGTTGCTTTTGCTTGCCCAAGGATATCAAGAATCGAGGCTCGATCAAAAGGCGAAAAGTAAAGCTGGCGCCGTTGGCATCATGCAACTACTGCCCTCGACGGCGGCTGATCCAAATGTCGATATACCTGATATTTCAACAGCGAAAAATAATATTCATGCGGGCGGAAAATATCTCCGCTTCATTATGGATCAGTATATCAGCCACGCCGCAGTTGATCCGTTTAATCAGCAGCTTCTCGCATTGGCGTCTTATAATGCAGGCCCAACCCGCATCCGCAAACTTCGGAAAAAAGCAGAGGCGCAGAAACTTGATCCAGACCGATGGTTTCAGAATGTGGAATATGTCGCCGCCAAGGAAATTGGGCGGGAAACAGTTGATTATGTTTTCAATATTTATCTTTATTATACCGTATATCGTCGAGCCCAATTGCAGAATTCGGCGGCAGAAAACTAGAGCGTCCTAATTGTGACGCCGGAAATACCTTCGCTGAAAGATCAAAGTTGGCGAGTTCGCGGGATTTTGATCATAATGCTGTCTCGTATTTCCGCCTTTTCAAGAAGGTAATTGAAACATCAGACCAGCTTTGCTAGGGTAGGATTCATAAACATACATTCACGTATGAATAAAAATAACAAAGGTGCATAATTCAATGACAATTAACGGAGAAGCCTATATCGCGGGTGCGTTTGAGCATCCAACGCGGAAGGCTGTTGGCAAATCTCTTGCGCAATTGCACGCCGAGGTGGCCAAGGGCGCTCTGGAAGACGCCGGTTTAACCAAAGACGATGTTGACGGTTATTTTTGCGCCGGTGACGCGCCGGGATTAGGCGGATTGTCGATGGCCGATTATATGGGCCTCAACTTGCGGCATTTGGATAGCTCTGAAACAGGTGGGTCGTCTTATTTGTTACATGTGGGGCATGCAGCACAGGCCATTAAGGCAGGAAAATGCAAGATCGCTCTTGTAACTCTCGCCGGGAAACCCCGAGCCGAAGGGATGGCAACCGGTACCAAGCCCAGAATTTATGGAGATGGCGTTCCAGACGTACCGTTTGAATTTCCGTATGGACCGGTTATTGCCAATATGTATGCCATGTGTGCAAAGCGCCATATGTATGAGTATGGAACGACCAGCGAACAGTTGGCCTGGATCAAGGTTGCGGCTTCACATCATGCGCAGCATAATTCCAACGCCATGCTCCAGAATGTTGTGACTGTTGAAGATGTGGTGAACTCGCCAATGATTTCTGATCCATTGCATCGTCTTGATTGTTGTGTGATCAGCGATGGCGGTGGGGCGCTGATCGTGGTTGCACCAGAAATTGCGCGGGAATTAAACCGCCCTTTGATTAAACTTCGCGGAGCAGGTGAATCCCCCAAGCATCAAATGGGCGGGCGCGTTGATCTTACTTATTCCGGTGCCGTTCGCTCTGGCCCAATCGCCTTTGAAGAAGCCGGCGTCACGCCAGCCGATATAAAATATGCTTCCATTTATGACAGCTTCACGATTTCAGTTTTGATTCAGCTCGAGGATCTTGGATTTTGCGCAAAAGGAGAGGGCGGTAAATTTGTCTCTGACGGAAACCTGATTTCTGGCACAGGAAAGCTTCCGTTTAATACGGATGGCGGCGGCCTGTGTAATAACCATCCGGCAAATCGCGGTGGCATGACGAAAGTCATTGAAGCCGTTCGTCAATTGCGCGGAGAAGCACATCCGGCAGTTCAGGTGCCGAACTGTGATTTGGCTCTGGCACATGGAACAGGCGGCTCATTGGGAACGCGTCATGGTGCGGCAACACTTATAATGGAAAGGGTATGAATATGATCGATACTCGTGAAATTCCCGCCCCTCATATTGATGAGGAAACACAGGCTTATTGGGACGGCGCAAGTGCCGGTAAATTGATGGTCAAGAAATGCCGGAGCTGCGGTTCTGCACATCATTATCCCCGAACTATATGCCCCCATTGCGGCAGTGATGACACTTACTACGTGGAATCGAGCGGTAAAGGCGTCATTTATTCTTTCAGCGTGATGCGCCGGGCCCAACCCAATTATGCAATCGCCTATGTAACGGTGGAAGATGCAGAAATCAAAATGATGACGAATATCGTCAATTGCGATTTTGATGCATTGGAAATTGGGCAAGCCGTTAAAGTGACCTTTGTTGAAACAGAAACAGCAGGTGTGTCCGTACCAATGTTTGAGCCCGCATAAAAAAAGAAAAGAAGGAAAGAAAATGATTAATCCTATGAGCCTGGAAGGCCGCAACATTATCGTTACCGGTGCTGGACAAGGCGTCGGTGAAGCTGCGGCAGAGCTTATCGTTTCCCTGGGCGGACGTGCAATTCTTGTCGATATGCAAGCTGATAAAGTGCAAGCGCTGGGCGATAAACTGGGCCCAGAAAATTCAGAAGTCCATGTGGGTAGCGTTGCTGAGCCTGGTTTTGTTCAGGATATGGTGGCAAATGCCATAACGAAAAACGGAGCCATTCATGGCCTGGTCAACAATGCGGGTATTGTACGCGCCGCGATGATCAATAAAATGCCGTTTGAAACGTGGCAACAGGTGATCGATGTAAACCTTACGGGGGTGTTTCTATGCCTGCAAGCCGTCGGTCGACATATGATTGAACGCGCCAAGGATGGAGACAAAACACCGGGTTCCATCGTCAATATTTCTTCCATTGCCGGGCGCCGCGGTACAATTGGGCAGATAAATTACGGTGCGGCCAAGGCTGGTGTTCTCGGCATCACAATGAGCGCCGCAAAGGAATGGGGCCGCTATGGTATTCGGGTGAACAGTGCTTGCTTTGGTGTGGTCGAAACCGAAATGACCGAAACAGTGCGGTCTGAGAAATTCCGAGATGGCTATATGGCGCAAATTGTTTTGCAGCGCTTCTCAACACCGGAAGAAGTATCAAAAAGTGTTTGTTATTTGCTCTCAGAAGCGTCGAGCTACGTTACGGGGCAGCATCTTTCGATCGATGGCGGGGCGCATATCGGATATTAGTTCTTTTTTAGGACGCCTGTTCTATCCGTATCATTTTGATATTGATATAATGCAAAATCCCCGGTTGCGGTTTCTACAATGAAACGTTGCCGGGGATTATTTTGTTTCCCGACATATTTGATTCTTTCCACTTTTAGCGGGCGGCCAAGAGTATCACGGGTGATGACTTTATAGCCATCGGAAGTATAGTCATTAATAACGCTACCCCGGGTGCGGCGCCAGCCGATGAGGGATCCTTGTTCATCATATGAATAATCGTCTCGCCAATCGCGGTCGGCAAAAACCTGCGGATCTACATAGGGTTTTTTACCCTCCACTGCACGGTGGTCAATTGATGCGATTTTATTGTCTTTGGTGAAGCTTCTTCTTTGATTGGTAGGAAACAGGAAGCTGACAAATGCCGGGGCGGAATAGTATGTTCCATTATTCACAAACGCGCCAATCTCCACCCTGTGGGTTTGAAATTCAGGCCTTTCAGGGGCGGAAAACCTGTCATGCCAGGGAACGGTTATCTCCACGACGCTGCCGTCGGCATTCTTTGGGTTTATCTTGATGCGTTTGGCATCGCCACGCAGAACCACCCAATGGTAGGTGAGTTTTTGGCCCGGCGGTATTTTTGTTTTTTCTGCGCTAACCTCAAGCGTTGTATTTTTCGCCGAAGAGCGAACAACCCGCGCAATTGCGCCGGGTGTTTTGAAAAGTGTTTCAGGCAATATCCGGCTAGAATCATCGATCCCGTTCCTTGGCTTGCTTTCATCTACCATTGAAAGGGATACCATCGGAGGGACATCTTCCAGTTTCATTTCCTGTGCCATGACAATCATGCGAATAACATCAAGATTTTGCCCGTCAAACACAGGTGGATGTGCTTTATATGTTAAATAGTCCTCTGCACTCTGTAATGGTATCTGGCCTTCTCGCAGGATCATCTGCACGGTCGGCATGAGCAGACTTCGTTTAACCAAGCCGTCTTTCACATTCGGATCAAACGCCGCAAGAATACTCGCCAAAGCTTTAAGAAACGGTCTGTCGGAGCCAGATTTTCCCAACGAAATGATCATATATGGCGTGGTGGCAGACAAAACATCGCCATTTTTATCGGAGTAGTCAGATACTGCTGGATAAACATATAAATGATTTTGAGCATACTGAATGTAAAGGCGTTGGGCTGCGAATGGGAGAATATAAGCTAAACTTGCCTGACTGCCTAAACCATTTATGCCGGTTGAAGAGTTACCAATTGTTGGGGCATTGAATAGGATTTTTGTATTCAGGCCGTAATCAATTCCGGCGTCCTTCGCCTCTGGGCTATATTCGACAATTCCAAATTGCGGGAAATCGCTTATTCTCAGAGCGGAGTGCTGATGATCCCTGTTATCATACAGGTCACCATTATTCCCAGCTGCGAACCCTCGTCGGAACCATTCATTCAGTTGTTTTGCTATTGGGTCTCCGGTTTCCCTTTGAACGGTCAATGGCGCGACACGGCGTGAGTCAAAATCAAACCTACTAAGCAGTATTCCAAAGCGTGGGTTCCATGTTGTGTTAGAGGCGCTTACGAGGGCGTTATTTGCTTTGACATGATAGGCCTCAATTTTTTTATCAGATTTACCGGTTTCCGTAGCCTTAATCTTCAAGACTCTTTCCGCTAATTCCTTGAAACGCAGAGTGAGTCTTACAGATTTAAGATTTGGGTCCTGTTGCAATCTTTCAGAATTTTGAAAGCCGTTATCTATCGCCAATGTCAGTGCATCGAGTGCCGGGTCTTTTTTGTTTTGAGACGCTAAAATTGTTGCAAGAAGAAAGTGGTTTTCCGCGCGATCAGGGTATTGGGTAATTACTTTTTGTAAGGCTTTCTCTGCAAGTTCAAATTTCCCTGCTTTAAGAGCACCAAGTACGAACGCGAGTTGCGTGGACATTCTCGGCATGTCAAAAACATTAAAAGATTTTTGAACAACTTCGGTCTTTTCCGGTGCCCCCACAGCTTCAAATGTGGCTGGCATTAGGGAAAGGACGGTGACTAGGGAAGCCACGATACCATTCTTGGCGATTGCTTTTGAATTCATCAAGGCTGTTTCCTTATCGCTCCCAAAAAGTAGGTTGTGAAGTTAAGAAATGCGCTTCCTCGTTCAAAAAGAAGCGCACTCTACAATCAAATTATGCTTCGGTCAGAATATGAATTGTACGATTAGCAAGCATATCCTTTGTTTTAGCTCCATAGGCTTTCATATGATCAGAGACAGCATGGGCCATTAGAGCCTCCATGCTTTCCCATTTTTCTATGACAGCAAAACTATTCTCGCCAATTTTTGCTTGAAAACTACCAACGCCTTCAGCATCAACAACTGCGCCATATTCAATACAACCTTGTTCAGCAAGAACAGCTGGAACATTTGCCTTAAACATACTCAATACTTCATCCCTCATGTCGGACTTTGTTTCGATCATGGCAACGACATTTACAATCTGCATTTTTTTTCCTTTTTAGTTTTATTGATTTCGTTAAAATCCTACAGCATTATTCTGGCGGTTGACCATAATTATTATCACTTACTGGCTATTATTTGGAAAGGGTTTGAAATGCCTGTGGACGTGGAAAGTCTTTTAGCGCGCATAGGTTACGCTGGACCTGTCGATGTTTCATTGAGTATTTTGCAGGATTTAAAAAGCGCGTTTTTGCTGTCCGTTCCCTTTGAGAATATTGACGTGCATATTCCCCAGGAAATAAAATTAATTAAAGGCGCAGCAGAAAAGAAAATAGTTCAACATCAACGCGGGGGATTTTGTTACGAGTGTAATTATCTATTCCATCAATTGTTAATTCAAATTGGGTTTGACTCTATTATATGCTCGGCGCAGATGATGAAGGATGGCAATTTGTTGCCGCCTTTTGAGCATATGGTATTGCTGGTGATGATCGAAGGGAAAACGTTCCTAGTTGATGTTGGTAATGGAGAGTCAGTCCGAAATCCGATGGATCTACAAAGCAAGGAAGCGTTCAGAACGCCAGAAGGTAAAAAATACCGAATGGGAGTTCTTGAAGGGCAGCTTGCGCTGGAATGTTGCGATGGAAATGCTTCAAACTGGAGCACTAAATTTGTGATTGATCCGGCGCCTCGCCGGCTGGAAGATTTCTCTGATCGGTGTCGTTTTCAGCAAACCTCTAGACAATCGGTGTTTACAAAGCAACCGATGGCGACACTTGCGCTACCGGATGGTCGCCGTACTATTCGTGGCAGCCAGTATACAGAAACAAAAGGAAAGCATTTGGCGGAGGAATTTACGCTGCGAGATGAGCGCACATATTTTGCTTGCCTGCGAGACAAGTTTGGGCTGGTTTTCACTGAACATGATCAAAAATTCTGGCGTTCATGAGCTATTATGGCGATAATGGTGTTGGGGTCGAATAATGTTACATAAAAGAGGAGAACAGCAATGGCCGGCCCTTTTACCGGAATTCGTATAATTGATCTGACAACGATGATTTCTGGACCATTGGCTACAATGACTTTGGCGGATCAAGGGGCCGACGTCATAAAAGTGGAGTCGCCGGGGGGTGGTGACTATGCACGGCATGTGGCAACCCGACGAGATGGTTTTTCGGCGTCTTTCGTTAATAACAATCGAAATAAACGATCGATTGTTGTTGATCTAAAAAAACCCGAGGGTCTGGAAATTATAGAACAAATGATTTCGGAAGCGGATGTGTTTGTCCAAAATTTTAGGCCTGGTGTTGCTGATCGTATGGGGCTTGGAGAAGACCATATACGCGAAATTAACCCGGCAATTGTCTATGTTTCAATTTGTGGGTTTGGCTTCGATGGCCCATATGCCCAGAAGCCAGTATTTGATCCCTTGATCCAGGCGGTTTCTGGATTAACAACCGTACAAGGCGGGTCCGATGATGAACGTCCGCGGCTTGTGAGGACAATTTTACCTGATAAATTGACCGCCATCCAGGCGTCGCAGGCAATCTCTGCAGCCTTATTCGCGCGAGAACGGAGCGGTGAAGGGCAGCATGTACGATTGTCTATGCTAGATACCGTCGTTTCTTTTTTGTGGAGTTCCGATATGGGAGGGCATACTTTTGTGGGACGCGAATCCTCTTCGGAAGCGGCTCAATCCTTCATCGATCTAATATATGAAACAAAGGATAGTTATATATCTGTTGCGGTGATGCTTGATAAGCATTGGAAAGGATTTACAGAAGCTGTCGATAGTCCAAAATTGCTTGAGGATGAACGGTTCTCAACACCAACAGGGAGAGAGGTCCATAAAGATACTCGAACACGTTTAATGCAAGAAACAATGCTTCCCTTTACGACTGCCGAATTAATGCGAAAACTTGAAGACCTAGATGTTCCGTGTGCACCGGTGCTCAATAGAACAGAAATGCGAACGCACCCACAAGTTACTGCCAACGGAATTATTGTTGAAAATGAACATCCGGAAGCCGGTCTCATTCGTCAGACGCGACAACCTGCCGAATTTTCAGTAACTCAGAATGAGTATCGATTTGGTGCTCCGATTTACGGCAATCATACTCGTGAAATATTGGCAGAAATAGGCTTCGATGCCACGAAAATTTCGAGCTTCGAAACGTCAGGCGTAGCTTGGCAGACAGATGATAAAGAACAAAGGAAGAAAAAGGCATGAATTTAAAAGTGGCGCGCTGTCTTGTTTTAGGGATATCGGTTTCAACAATAGTAGCGACAAGCGCGGTTGCTGATAATCGTGGAAGTGATTGGCAGGTGACGGGGTGTGAAGGTGTCGTCGAAAACGAACTGGCGTCACTTAAACTTGGAACATTGGAGGTGGATAAGGTGCGGTATATTGTTCAAAGTTCTGGCTCTTTCGACTCTGATACGAGCGAAAGTTTAGATGGTTGGGTGAGCTTCAAAAATTGTAAAGGAAACCTGGTCGTTAAACTATCTCAAACCTGTCAGGTGGATAGTCTTTACACAACGGGTGAGTGCAAAATCGAAGGTGTCTCAGACTACTAGGAATGCGCAAGAGATTTGAGGGTTGCACCTGGCCGGCAAATCTCGCTCACGCTGATGTTTCGTCCTGCGGTAAGCAACTTTCGAGCAGCCATATGATCGGCCGGTTGGTTAATGCTTTCAACACCAATAAATTGACCATTTGAAAAGCAGCAAACTGAGAATTTTCCAGTGGCTGGATCACCGGAAATAACTGTTATTTCCGTATTTGACGTGAGTCCAGCAATTTGTATTTTTAAACCGGATTGATCACTCCAGAACCAGGGTACGGATTGATACTTTTTGGAAGCCCCACAGATATTTTCAGCGACAGTTTTTGCATGATCGACTGCGTTTTGAACTGATTCAAGGCGGATATGTTGGGTGGAAAATTCAGATGGAAAACAAGCGCAATCGCCAATAGCAAAAATATCGGGATCTGACGTGCGGAGGCTGGCATCTACATAAACGCCATTATTGACAGATAGGCCGGCTGCTTCGGCGAGTTCTGAATTTGGGGTAACGCCAATTGAAACGAGGATTGAATCACAAGATAGTCGACTGCCATCTTGCATGCGCAGGCCAGTCGCAAGGTCCGCATTCCTGTCTATAGCAACAATTTTCCGCTCCAAAAGTATCTCGACGCCTTTGGCCAGATGGGTTTTCTGGACATAATTCGAAATTTCTGCGCAAACAGCTCTTTCCATCACCCTCGAAGCGGATTCAATTATGCGCACCTGAGCCCCTAATTCGTTGGCTACAGAAGCAAATTCAAGCCCTATGATACCACCGCCGATTATCGCTATTCTGGCTTTCTTGCGGAGTTCGATACGAAGCAGTTTAGCATCGTCGAGATCACGTAATTGAAAAACGTTTTTTAATCCGGCACCATCAATAGGTAAGATACGGTTTCGCGCGCCCATCGCCAGGACTAATTTTTCATACGGAAGATTAATCCCTGTCGAAAGGGAAATTGATTTGAGGCGCCGATTGATTCTTATGGCTATTGTGCCCTGGACAATCTTAATCTTCTTGTCCTTGTAAAGCTGTTCATTTCTGAACAGCAGGTTGTCGTCCGTAGTAGCGTTTTTCAAATAGGATTTTGATAAGGGCGGACGTTGATAGGGTAGGAATGTTTCACCATTTATTAGTGTAATCTCTCCGGGATAGCCCATATCGCGAAGGCTGAAAGCGGTCTGCACGCCGGCTTGGCCTGCGCCAATGATGACCACAGGATCAGGCATCAAATCTGGGATTCTGGGAATGTCACCCTAATTCCATCTATGTCGGAAGTGGCTTCAATTTGACAGCTGAGACGGCTTGTTGGGCGTCGTTCCGAAGAGGTGCATTCCAACATCTCTTCTTCCATATCATCGATTTTGGGGAGCTTTTCAAGGAAAGAGTTATCAACATATACATGGCAGGTTGCGCACATGGCCGATCCGCCACACTCGCCAATTACTCCGTCCATGCCGTTAGAAACGGCAGCCTGCATCAGGCTCGTTCCGTCGGCCACCTCCATGACCGTTTCAGTTCCATCTGTATTCACATAAGTTACTTTTACCATAATCTCAAAACCATTCCGTCGCCTGATGTGTTCGTGGAAACGCCTATTCACAAACGCCGTTTGTACTGAGTTTCATCCTGATTTGATGGGAAAAGCGATCTCCATCACTCAACGTAACTGTTTCAAATCCCAGTAACGTTAAGAGATCTAAAAAAGTCAGGTTTTCGGGCATGCCACTTTCTTCAAATATTGGTGTCGTGCGCGCACTCGTCGTCAGGTCCGCCAACAATGCCCTGGCACGATAGATGGTCTGAAGATGGCCGTCGGTTTTCGCGACAATGATGAGTTTCTGTGAATCACCGCCTTTCGCAAAAACGGCATAAGGGGAATCGTACGGCTTGTTAGTCATTCCTTCCTTAATTCCGATGACAAAACCAATTCTGCGGCGTTTGTCCATATTGGGAAGTTGGGGCACTCGGGCGCAATAAGTTTCAATAATTGCCGGTTGCGGATAGTAATACCCAACATAGCGATCTGTTTTCGCTGCAGCTATTCCAACACCAAGCGTCAGAAACAATAACATTCCGCCGAAAATAACGCGACCGCACAAATTCTGTAGCATATACAGCTATCCCCAAATATTCGAAAACCCATTCGCTAGCATAAAAGTAAAGTCGTGCGGACACAAAGCCGAAAAGCAGCATACAGACACGTTATCTAATTTAGGCTTGGTGCGCCGATGTCCATTCCTCAAGCATTTTTCTTGCGTTTGCCGCAGCGGTTTTATCGTCACTTGTTTTTTCGGGTACTTTCGCCGTTAATTCAATCACATAGCCATTCGGATCTCTGAAATAAATCGAATGAATGGCATGATGGTCAGAGATGCCGCGGGTTTTGATTCCCATTTCTTTACCTTTGGCGAACATGGCGTGCAGACTATCCATATCTACTTCCAAGGCGATGTGCAGGTCATAGTCATGTTGGTCTATAAATTTGAATGACTGCTCCGGAACTTCAAAGAATGCTAGAAACGATCCGTCATCCATGCGGTAGAAAGTATGAAGAGCTTCCGTTTCTCTGCCTGTTTTCGTCGATCCAATAGAAAGAGCATCAGCCAGTGGTAGTCCCAGAAAATCCTCATAAAATTTACGTGTTTCTTCGGAATTACGACATCTATACGCGTTGTGATGCAGCCCTTTAATCATCGGTTTTTCCTTTTCTGAATGCGCGCCCACGCTATTAGTAAACAGTTGAATGTATACGCCATTAAATCAAGAGAAAAATTTGAATGTCTATCGGTTACCGTTTGCCAATGACTTGGCTTCGGGAAGATGTCGCAACTGCATCATCGCAAGAACACCCAGTAAGGGGCCGATCGCCAACGGTGCGAAAGCATACTTCCAAGATACAATGTCTGCTAATAACGGGACGAGATGAATGGTGGTGAGACTGATTAAAAACCCTACACAGGTTTGGATGGTCAGCATTGTCCCCATCATGTTTTTAGGGCTCAGTTCAATAATGCAGGTTGAGAATTGAGCGGAGTCCGCGACGACGGACATGCCCCAAATCAAGCAAATAATAACGAGAAGAATAGGGCTTCCACCAAAAAACAGTCCAACAATCAGCGCGCAAGAGCCACTGATAGCCATTGCCAATATTGTGATAGTTGTTCGGCCTAGGCGGTCTGCGGCGATGCCGGCAGCCAGACTTCCTAACCCTCCAACGGCGATCGTTGCAAATGTTGCGAGATTTGCACCAAACCGGGCATCAGTCATATTGGTCAACTGAAAGCTTTCGTATAGAAAAACGCCTATCCAAGCCCACATCGCGTATAGCTCCCACATGTGGCCAAAATATCCAAAATTTGCTAATCGCAATGGTTTGTATTTCCAGGCATATAAGGCCAATGACAAATCGAGGGGTGGTGCCTTCGGAATATCATGACCAAGGGATACAAACCGGATTAAAAATGCGGAGATGAGTGCCAGCCCGCTTCCGGCAATTAGCGGAGCTCGCCAGTCGAAACCCGAAGTGCCTAGCAAATTTAGAATATGTGGAAAAGCACTCCCTAGTGTTAAAGCTCCAACCAGCAAGCCGACGAGCAGGCCGGTATCATTCTTCGCCCAGGTCGAAACCATCTTCATACCAATGGGATAAACGCCAGCCATACAGACACCAGTTAGCAGCCTTAGGAGGATCACTTCAGGCGATAGCGGATCTAACAGAACTATCGAAACATTTGCTAGTGCCGCAATTACAGTCGATATCGCAAAAAAGGTTTTCGGCGGCATGCGATCTGCGAGACTAAACAAAGCACTGAGAAGTGTGCCAATCACGAAACCAATTGCTACACTGCTGGAAAAGAGAGAGGCGTGAAAACCGCCCAACCCAAATTCGGTTTTCAAGACAGGTATAAGAGCGGTTGCTGAAAACCAAAGGGATAAGGCAAGAACCTGACAAAACGCTAACAGGCTAACGGCTTGCCATTTTTTTTGAGGAGATATTTCAGCCAATTTCCTAGAACAATCGGTTGTGAAAGAATAATGGACTATTCAAAATATTAGTCACGCAACTTATACCGTTGGATCTTCCCCGTTGCCGTTTTCGGAAGCTCGTCAACGAAATCTATCCATCTGGGATATTTGTACGCCGCCAATTTGGATTTCGCATATTCTTGAAGGTCCTTGCGCATGTGGTCCTGATCGATGCTGGAATTTTTCAAGACTATTACGGCTTTTGGCTTTATCAGGTCGTCCGCATCCGCTTTACCGATGACGGCCACTTCCAAAACAGCGTCATGTTCGATCAGGGCTCCTTCAACTTCAAATGGCGAAACATAGATACCGCCGACTTTCAACATGTCATCGGTTCGACCGCAGTAAATATAGTAACCTTCATCATCTTGTCGGTATTTATCGCCTGCACGTGTCCAAGGCCCTTGAAAGGTATCGAGGCTTTTTGATCGTTGGTTCCAATACATCAGGCCGCTGGATGGGCCAGAAATTTCCAGAGCACCCATTTCACCTTTAGCGACCGCGAGCCCGTCGTCGCCGGTCAATCGTATGTCATAGCCTTCGACGGCCTTTCCCGTCGCGCCAGGCCGAACATCTCCGGGTCTATTTGAGATAAAAATATGCAACATTTCTGTGCTGCCGATCCCGTCCAGAATGTCGACGCCGACATGACGTTGCCATCGCGATAACAAATCCGCTGGTAGAGCTTCTCCGGCTGATGTGCAAACCCTGAGATGATGCTCACCAGATTTTGGCAGAACATCACTCGCCAGCAACATGCCGAAAAGCGTGGGGACACCATAGAAGATTGTTGGGGATTGATTGCGGAGTATGTGGCAAATGGCTTCGGGTGTTGGTGGACCTTCCAAAAGAATTACTGTTGCCCCGACGGAAAAAGGAAATGTTAGGCCGTTTCCTAAACCATAAGCGAAGAACAGTTTAGCCGCTGAAAACATGATATCATCTTCACGAATACCCAGCGTCTGTTCGCCATATAGATCGGCGGTTGCCCTCAGGTTTCCGTGCAAATGAACAGTGCCTTTGGGCATACCTGTTGTGCCGGAGGTATAAAGCCAAAAGCACATATCATCGTGGCGAGTCTTTGCCGCCGAAAACTCTGTATTTTCGACTTCCAGCAACGTTGAAAAATTATTCTCCGTTCCGATTTTTTTGCCGGAAATAACAATTGTTTTCAAGGCGCGGTGGTCATCTACATGATTTTCGAAGAGTGGGAATAAATCGTCAGAAACGATGAGAGCGGTCGCACGGCTGTCATTCAAAATATACTTGTAATCTTTTTCCGTGAGGCGGGTATTGATAGGGACGGGAATAACACCCGCCTTAATGGCTCCTAAAAATGCTACCGGAAGATCAAACGTGTCATTGAGGCAAAGGACGATGCGTTGTTCCTGTTCCACGCCCATGTCTTTTAAAGTATTGGCGAAGCGATTAACATTATTACTTAAATCTTGATAGGTATGGGAGCCGCGGGAATCGATGACAGCTGTCTTACTGCCGCGCCCAGCCTCAATATTATGATCGATCAAGTCAACTGCCGCGTTAAAGTGCAGCGTCGATCTATCGTCGATATTTGGCATTTTGTTCTCCCAATAGTTCATAAGCCTTGGGTTATTAATTCCCTTTTGGCTTAAACCGCGCGCCCGCTTTGAACTCTATCGTTACTTATGTTTTGTCAGCAAGCAAAAGAAACGAACTCTTACATTCTATGGAGTTTTTCTAGCCATTCCTCCGCCCATTCACCGGCCTGGTCTTCCGGCAATTCACCGGATGATGCGTCATGTTTCATGATGTCACCGATCCGCTTGGCCCCAAATTTCCCAAGTGCTTCGTCAAAAAGGACGCCGGCATTGCAAAAGGTTTGATCGTAAGTGATGTCGCCAAGAGCGAATACTCCATACTTAATGTTCCCCAAATCTATTTCAGACGCTTCAAGATCATCCATAAATGCCTGGCCATTATCCGGTACATCTCCTTGTCCGTAGGTCGATGTGCAAATTACGTATGCGGCTCCGGTCTCAAAAACATCCGCAGCAAGATCATCCATCAGCAATATTTCAGTATCTTTCCCTTTTGCATTGAGGGCGTCAGCGATTTCGTCGGCGACAAGCTCAGCTGTGCCGGTCATAGTGCTGACAAGAATTTTAATGCTGTCGACCAATGCCATTTTTCTCCAAATAAAACTACTCAAGTCAGGAAATAGGAAATATAATGCATCTTGTCCAGTATTTTATGAAGAGAGTGCGAATATATGGCGGCCACTAATCATGCGGCAGATCTATCGCGACGGGAAGACGCCTCAGCAGTCGACTATTTAACAGAACTTGGCGCACGCGTTCGAGCGGCGCGCGCGCGCCGCGGGATGACACGTAAAATACTTGCGAATGACTCCGGCGTGTCAGAGCGTTATTTGGCGAAACTCGAAACCGGAGAGGGAAATATTTCGGTGCTCGTGCTTCGTCAAATAGCTGATGCGATGGATATGAAGATGTTAGATCTTGTTTCTGTAGGAGAGCAATTGAGTCCGCAAATGCAATCGCTTTATCAGTTGGCCCGACAAATGACGGACCAAGAATTGGCCCAGGCTAATTTGATTCTGAAGGAAGCAATGGGTCGTAAGGCCGGCAGGGCAAAAGCGAAACGAATATCCCTGATTGGATTAAGGGGCGCTGGCAAATCAACGCTTGGTCCCCTTTTATCAGAAAAATTAGGATTCGAATTTGTAGAATTAAACAAGCGCATTGAAAATGAGTTCGGGGCGACACTTGCGGAAATTTTCTCACTGGCAGGCCAGCCCTCATTCCGGCGGTTCGAACGTCGCTGTCTGCAGGACATCATCGATAGTCATGACAATATCGTTATTTCCACCGGTGGCAGTATTGTCGCTGATGAGAAAACCTTTTCACTGCTTTTACAGCACACACACGTGATTTGGTTGCAGGCAACTCCAGATGAACATATGTCCCGCGTTGTCGAACAAGGGGATTTGCGGCCAATGGCTGGTAGCGAGGAAGCTATGGCTGACTTAAGGCAAATTTTGTCTGCGCGGGAGCCGCTATACGGGCGTGCCGATGATGTTTGTAATACCGCGGGACGCACTGTCAACGAAACAGCGCAGGATTTACACCAGATAGCAGAGCGGCTGCTTACATCTGTTTCTGCCCAATCAGCTTGACATGCACTAAAGTGCACTTTATGTAATGGAAATATAATTCCGAAAAACGGGAACCTTGATCATGATCACATTCGACGCACATCCGGACCATTATCGTCACTGGACACTGAAAGTTGACGGTCCTATTGCTCGGTTGATCTTGGAAGTAGATGAAGACGCGGGTCTTATGCCTGGGTACCAGCTGAAACTAAATTCTTATGATCTCGGGGTGGACATTGAACTCCATGATGCTTTACAGCGGATTCGCTTCGAACACCCAACAGTCCGTACTGTAATTGTAACCAGTGGAATGGACAAAATGTTCTGTGCTGGTGCGAATATCTACATGCTTGGAACCTCGTCCCATGGCTGGAAGGTGAATTTTTGTAAATTCACCAACGAAACCCGAAATAGCATGGAAGATAGCAGTGAAAAATCCGGAATAAAATTTTTGGCGGCATGCAATGGAACAACAGCCGGCGGCGGATATGAGCTGGCCCTGGCCTGCGATGAAATTTTTCTGATCGATGACCGCTCGAGTGCCGTCAGTTTGCCGGAAGTACCCTTGTTGGGCGTCTTGCCTGGCACGGGTGGCTTGACACGAATTACGGAAAAAAGAAAAGTTCGGCGGGATCTGGCAGATGTATTTTGTACCAATCCGGATGGTGTGAGGGGGCGACGTGCCAAGGAATGGAAATTTGTCGATGAGGTCGTTCCCAAAAATTCGTTCGATGTAAAAGTAAATGCAAGGGCTGAAGAACTTGGTGCAGACAGTTCTCGCCCTGAAAAGGCTAACGGAATTTTATTAACTCCCCTCGATCGTATAGTTGATGATGCTGGATATCATTATTCACATGTGAAAGCCGAAGTAGATAAACAAGGACGTACAGCAACAATAACCGTTGAAGCGCCGACGGACGACATCGCCGATAACATCGAGGATATTCATTCTGCTGCTGCAAATTGGTGGCCCTTATTAATGGCTCGTGAACTTGATGACGCCATTCTCCTTCTTCGAACAAATAATGAAGAAATAGGCACGATCCTGCTCAAGACGAAAGGTGATCATAAAAAAGTACTGGCGACGGATGCCATATTATCTAAGCATCAGTCGGACTGGTTCGTCAGGGAGGTCATCGGCATGATGCGACGAACATTTGCCCGTCTTGATGTCTCCTCGCGCAGTCTATTTGCTTTGGTGGAGGAAAACTCATGTTTTGCTGGATGTCTGTACGAATTAGCCCTTTCGGCCGATCGTATTTATATGCTGGATATTACTCAAGAAGAAGGTGAGCCGACGAATATTGCTCTCAGTGAAATGAACTTTGGTGGCCTGGAAATGGTCAATGATCGGACGCGCCTTGGAAACCGCTTTTATGAGGATGAGAACATACTCAGCATTCTTAAGCAGCAAGTTGGGGTGGATATTGGCGCAGCGGATGCGGAAGAAAAAGGACTTGTGACATTCATTCCTGACGATATCGATTGGGAAGAAGAAATCAGGCTTTTGGTGGAAGAACGGGCAAGCCTGTCTCCGGACGCATTGACAGGGATGGAGGCCAATCTCAGATTTGGTGGGCCAGAGAACGCGGCGACTAAAATCTTTGGCCGCCTTTCAGCGTGGCAAAACTGGATATTCAATCGACCAAATGCTGTCGGGGAAAAAGGTGCCTTGAAATTGTTTGGTAGTGGCACGAAAGCAGAATTTGACCGAAGGAGAGTATAATGGCAATCAATTATCAGGAAAGAATCCCCAATAATGTCGATTTAGGAAATGATCGCCGTTTGCAGCGAGCCTTAGAGCATTGGCAACCGCGATTCCTGGATTGGTGGCAGGAGCTGGGACCGGAAGGTTTCCAGACGAAAGATGTTTACTTAAGAACTGCGACATCCGTAGATGCGAAGGGCTGGGCAACTTTCGGGGCGGTCAAAATGCCGGACTACCGCTGGGGTATATTTCTTGCGGATCAAGTAAATGATCGGACCATCGGATTTGGTGATGATTTCGGAAAACCGGTCTGGCAACAAGTCCCAGGGGAATATCGCTCCATCTTGCGTCGCCTAATTGTAACACAAGGAGATACGGAGCCGGCGTCTGTCGAACAACAACGCTTGCTGGGGCTTACGTGCCCTTCCTTATTTGATTTACGCAATTTATTTCAAGTGAATGTAGAAGAGGGGCGACATCTTTGGGCAATGGTCTATCTGCTGCATGCTTATTTTGGCAGGGATGGTCGGGAAGAAGCCGAAGATTTGCTGATGCGCCATTCCGGAAGTGAAGATAATCCTAGGATACTAGGGACCTTTAACGAACCAATTAGCGACTGGTTATCATTTTTCATGTTCACGTATTTTACCGATAGAGACGGAAAGTATCAGTTGAAATGTTTGGCAGAATCCTCTTTTGATCCTTTGGCGCGTACCTGCCGTTTCATGCTGACGGAAGAAGCACATCATATGTATGTCGGCGAAACGGGGATTAGTCGTATCGTCAAACGCACTATCAATAAAATGACAGAGCTCAAGACAGATGATCCGGCCACTTTGCGCAAAGCTGGCGTCATCGATTTACCTTTACTACAAAGATATGTGAATTTCTGGTTTTCCTCCTGTATGGATTTATTTGGAGCGGAGATTTCATCTAACGCGGCTATAAGCTTTGCGAACGGCATTAAAGGCCGGCCAGATGAGAAACAATATGAGGACCATATCGCGAAAGACACCAGTTTGGAGCTTGAGGTTCCAGACGATAAAGGCGGCGTTCGCTTGGAAGAAATTGCGGTACGAAGCGCGGTTAATGACCAGGTGAGAAATGCTTATATCAAAGATTGTCAGGTCGGCGTTACACGCTGGAACCGATTAATCAAGAAAGCAGGATTTGATTTCGAAATTGCACTACCCTCCAACCGCTTTCGCCGTAACATAGGTGCCTGGGCGGGCCAAAGTGTAACCCCAAAAGGGGATTACCTGTCAGAAGAAGAATACCATAGACGGCATGACGAGTTTTTGCCGTCAGATGATGACCGGACATATGTCCAGAGCCTAATGCAGCAAGTAACCGAACCCGGAAAAATGGCGGGCTGGATTGCGGCTCCGGATCGCGGCATCAACAATATGCCTATTGATTACGAGTATGTGAATTTGAAGTAATGCGCCGCAATTCAGATACTACCGTCCGTTTCTATTACTAGTATACGGGCGGTACCAATGGGAAAAGCCTTGTGTTCGTCGCCCGCCTCAGCATGGAATATTTCACCGGCTTGTAAGGAAAATATCTTTTCCTTCGATGCTTCACGAACATGCATATTGACTGTGCCTTGAAGCACCACAAATACTTCGGGACCATCATTAATATGCCAAATATATGGCTCATCCGTCCAATGTAGCCGGACAGAGGCATTCTTTATTTTCTCGA
Organism: Sneathiella sp.; assembly: GCF_036960985.1. Lineage (NCBI taxonomy): Bacteria > Pseudomonadati > Pseudomonadota > Alphaproteobacteria > Sneathiellales > Sneathiellaceae > Sneathiella > Sneathiella sp. The sequence goes on from NZ_JBALWD010000028.1 coordinate 49,106, forward strand.
TATCCATTGCGTCCCAGGCTTTGTCACCGATAAAATCCGTTGGCTTTATTACGCGCATATCTGCTTTCCTTTTTTATCGTTTTCTTGTTTGATATGACGTATTCGAAAATGTGTGATTTGCCAAAGGATATTTGCCATGATTATCGAAACTGAAAGGCTTCGATTGCGCCCGTTTCGTGAAGCTGATTTTCCAGTCATTACCGCTTATGCCACCGATCCTGTATTTTACCAATACCTCCCTATTGAGGAACAAACAGAAGAAACCCTTCGCATTTTTTTCGCCGAGCGAATGGCTGACCAAGAGCAAAAGTCGAAAACAAGGCGGACTTTTGCAGTTGCCCTAAAAGCGGACGACAGGATTTTTGGGACTATCAGACTTGGCATCTTTGACGAAAAGGAACGATTTGCCGATATCGGTTATGCGATGGATCTTGCCCGGCAAGGGCATGGGTTTATGGCTGAAGCTGTGCAGCGGGTGCTATATTATGGCTTTTTGGAACTTGATATGCTGCAAATATGGGCAACGGTCGATAAAGAAAATTCAAGATCCTGGAAACTTATGGAGAGCTTGGGCATGCGGCGCTCAAGCGGATTGCCGTTGGGATTGGATTTTCCCTCCGGATTTGAGCAAGATTTTGCCTACAGCATTTCAAAAACCGAATTTACGCAGTCGAAAACTAGTGAATACTAATCTTAGAAATTAGGCCTTGATTTCACCGTGCTTTCACGTTTCTTGATACTGCCCCACCATCGCGACAGTTTGGGGTAATCAGATAGCATAGCGCGTCCTTCTTTCGTGACCGTAAAACAATCCATCATCGGGACAAGATGTGCATCGGCCAAAGAATAAGTATCTCCAACTAAAAACGCGTCATCACCCGAAATATTTTCAATTGCAGCAAGAAAGCGGGCCGAATTTTGTAGCCCTTGTTGCAATATTTCCGTATTTGTCGTTTCTCCGGAAACGGGCTTTTCTGAACTTTCAACATAAACCTGCCAAACAAGCGGCTTATACCCATAGTTGTCAATCACTGCCACTATTTGTCGCATTCTGGCTCGCCCGATTGCATCGCCCGGCAACAATGTTGGATTCGGAAAACGGTCTTCCAAATATTCGGTGATAGCCCGTGTTTCGTATAGAACCAGATTATCGTGTTGTAGAACAGGAACACGCTTAAAAGGGTGCAATTTCAAATATTGAGGGGAGAGGTCATCTGCAAAAGGATTGACCTCTTCATGTTCACATTCAAGCGCCTTTTCCGTCACTATAATAACGGCGATCCGACCATATGCGCTTCTATGATAGTTGTATAATTTCAGCACGGTAATCCTTCACCAAGTTTTTGTCGGAAGTTGTCATTTCCAATAAGTCTTGGCTCTAGGATTTAATATGAAACATCAGACTTTTAATGTCAAATCCGCGCGACGAACAGCCCTTTCAGGTGCCATTGGAAGCGTCATGGAGTGGTATGATTTCGCGATTTTTGTTTATCTAGCCCCAGTTATCAGCAGCCTTTTCTTTCCGTCTAAAGACTCAGTTGGTTCGCTAACAGCCACTTACGCAATTTTCGCTTTCGGTTTTATATCACGACCGTTCGGTGCCTTTGTCTATGGCCATATCGGAGATAGTATGGGGCGTAAACCGGTATTAATACTGTCCGTCGCAATGATGGGAGGCGCAACATTTTGTGTCGGTTTGTTACCGACCTTTGATCAACTTGGCCCAATGGCTGTTGTTGCCCTTATTGTTCTTCGTATATTTCAGGGGTTTTCTGTAGGCGGTGAATTTCCAGGTTCAACGGCATTTATCATTGAACTTTCGCCCCCTGAAAAGCGCGGGTTTTTTGGTAGCTGGATTGTTAGCGGTAGCGGAATTGGATTTCTTATTGGATCTGCATCTGCTGTCTTTACGGCTTATATATTGGGTCCAGAAGATTTAGCAGACTGGGGATGGAGAATTCCCTTTCTGGGCGGAGGAGTTATAGCGATTGTTGCCTATTACTTTCGATCTGGCATCGACGAAACCCATCAAAATAAAGAGGCCGTCGCTGACAAAGGAAGTCCGTTGCTCGTCGCATTTCAAGAGCACTGGTTGGATATGCTCCGAGTAGGAGGGCTGGCTTTGACGGTCAATGCTGGTTTCTACCTGATGTTTGTCTACGCAATCACGTATTTGACTAATAACCTGCATCTTTCTGCGACCTCAGTGATGGGAATAAATACACTATGTCTTCTTGCAATCGCCTTTTGCCCTCTTTGTTTTTCAATACTGAGTGACAAAATCGGCCGCAAACCGATATTACTTTTTGGAACCATCAGTATACTGTTACTATCTTGGCCGCTCTTTTGGCTTTTAAACCACAACAATTTGTACTTCGTCTTTTTTGGGCTTTTTGGTTTTGCCGTAATATTTTCGATGGTTTTTTCGATTAATCCGGCAGTTATGGCGGAGATACTTCCGCATAAAATCCGAGTTAGTACCTTGTCGGTGGCCTACAATTTGACTTTAACCTTCTTCGGCGGAACTGCGCCCTTAATTGCTTTGTTTCTGGTGACTTGGACTGGAAGCGAGTTCTCGCCGGTATATTATTTGATGGGCCTCTCGATCGTTAGTTTGGTGACAATATTTTCGATACCGGAAACAGGTGGTAGAAAATTGCGAGATTAAGTGGATTTTCATGTTGTGTATATTATCCTTTGTCACGCGATTTTTGCAGCCAGCTTTTCACTTTTTATGATACTTAAATTTAGAACGATTTTTATATGGGAGTGACGAATGACGGCCGCGTCATATAATACTAAGTATGTGAGGCGAACAGCCTTTTCCGGAGCTGTCGGCAACGTTATGGAATGGTATGACTTCGCCGTCTATGCCTATTTGGCGCCCGTCCTCAGTAATTTGTTTTTCCCATCTGACGACGCTTTTATATCCCTAATGGCAACATTTGGCACGTTCGCCGCGGGATATGTTTCTCGGCCTTTAGGCGCGATAATTTTTGGGCACATTGGTGACAAAATGGGGCGAAAGCCGGTTTTGATACTTTCTGTTGTTGTAATGGGAGGTGCGACAGTGGGTGTCGGCCTGCTGCCGACAACTGAACAAATTGGGATCTATGCCGCCGTTGCTCTTGTGTGTTTACGTATTTTTCAGGGATTGTCTGTTGGGGGTGAGTATACAGGATCGGCAGCATTTGTTGCCGAACTTTCGCCCCCGGAAAAACGAGGATTTTATGCAAGTTGGATTTTCAGCGGCAGTTTTTTCGGTTTTCTCTTGGGCTCAGCTGTTGCCGCTATTTTTACTAACTTTATAGATGAAGCGACGCTAAATGGATGGGCATGGCGTATTCCTTTTATAGGTGGCGGCGTCATTGGCATAATGGCGTTCTATTTTCGATCGCGCATAGATGAACCAGAAAGCGTTAAAGAAAGAACCGTTGTAGACGGAATTCCTTTACTAGTTGCCTTACGCGATCACTGGTTGGATATGCTCCGTATCGCCGGACTAGCTGTTACAGTGAATGTAGGATTTTATCTTATGTTTGTTTATGCGATTACGTTTCTTACAAATAAAGTGCATCTTTCCAACATAGCAGCGATGACAATAAATACCGTTTGTCTGGTATTTGTCGCGGTATTTTTGTTGGGATTCGCTATTCTCAGTGATAAAGTCGGCCGAAAACCTGTGCTGCTTGTTGGAACGTTTGGTATTTTGTTTCTTTCTTGGCCCCTATTTTGGTTGATGGATCACCATAACATTGTCTATGTATTTTTCGGGCAATTCGGCTTTGCCGTTCTATTCTCGATGGTGTTTTCTGTTAACGCCGCGGTTATGCCAGAAATTCTTTCTCGTAAAGTTAGAATTAGCGCTTTATCGGTCGCCTATAATGTAACCTTGTCGATATTTGGCGGTACGGCGCCAATCGTTGCGCTGTATTTGGTTAATCGAACCAATGACGATTTTTCACCGGTATATTATCTAATGGGCTTGGCGGTTCTCAGCCTGGTAGCGATATTCTCCATATCGGAAACGGCGGGAAAAAAGCTTCGAGATTAGTTCATGGTAGATTGATACAAACATCATACGTATCTGAAACAAATGAAATTTGTTTTCCTGTATTCAGACAACAAGCTGCAACATAGCTCCCCTAAATTTACGTCTAGTTACGGAATAACTTTAGATGGAGAATGTATCATGATCGCGACACAACCAGACTACACGGCAATTAAAACTAAACAGCAGGCAACTTGGGGCTCTGGCGATTATGCCACGGTGGGAACCACACTTAATATCGTTGGAGAGCAGCTTTGTGAGGCAATGGATCTGCATTCCGGCCAAACTGTCTTGGATGTTGCTGCCGGAAATGGAAACGCTACTCTAGCGGCCGCCCGACGATGGTGCGAAGTAACTTCGACGGACTATGTTGAGTCTCTTCTAGCGCGCGGGAAGGAGAGGGCGGACGCAGATCGGCTTGAAGTGGCTTTCCAGCAGGCTGATGCTGAAGAACTTCCTTTTGAAACCGGAAGTTTTGACGCGGTCATGTCAACCTTTGGCGTAATGTTTACACCAAATCAGATGCAGTCCTCCTCGGAAATGGCACGGGTATGCCGTTCGGGTGGAAAAATCGGCATGGCCAATTGGACACCCGAAAGTTTCATTGGCCATCTTTTCAAAACGATCGGAAAACATGTGCCGCCGCCAGCTGGAGTTCAATCACCAGCCCTTTGGGGAACTAAAGATCGTTTGGCTGAAATGTTTGGTGAAAGTGCAACAACGATAGAAATTACTTCTCGCCTGTTTAATTTTCGGTACCGATCAACTGATCATTTTTTGGATGTTTTTCGCAATCTATATGGCCCGGTTCACAAGGCTTTCAGTGCGCTGGATGCCGCGAGCCAGGAAGCTCTTACAAGGGACATAACAGGTCTCGTTGAAACCTTTAATGTCGCGACAGATGGTACAATGATCGTTCCGGCGGAATATGCGGAAGTCGTCATTACCAAAAAATAGTCATTTCAATTTCAAGATAATGGGCTCTGGGAGAAAATATCCCGGAGCTTTTTACTCATATTGCGGCACATGATACTGATCTCTAAAGCGTACTTTTTTCTTGCATGAATTTGGCATCTCCCGCATAACGCGGCACCTGAGGTTATGGGTGGTTTATCGTAAGAAATTGGGCGAAGTTTGATGAGAGATACTCTCGAGAAAATTGATATAAAAAGCGAGCAGGCGGATGAACGTCTTGACTACTTTGTTCACAAAGACGGACTGGTTTTCGCAGGTACGCATCTTATTGTCGATTTATGGGGCGCTAAAGGCCTCAATGATTCGGATCTCATTGAATCAACATTGCGACAGTGCGCCGAGATCGCCGGCGCAACTATCCTACATTTCCATATGCATGCTTTCGAACCCGATGGGTTGTCGGGTGTTCTGGTACTCGCAGAAAGCCATATAAGTTTCCATAGCTGGCCTGAACGTGGATTTATGGCTTTGGATATTTTTATGTGCGGGGAGACAGATCCTCATAAAGCAATTCCGGTTTTAAAAGAAGCGTTCGAGCCGCAGACACTGCAGCTTAATGAATTGAAGCGGGGGATAGTAAATTGATGGAGCTGTTTGACGAGGGACTACACTCAGGCGTCAATTTGGCGTTGGATGTGGAAAATGTTCTCTATCGCGAAAAGACAGAATTACAAGACTTGATGATTTTCGAAAATAGTCAGTTTGGTCGAGTCATGTCGTTAGACGGGGCTATTCAAACGACGGAAAAAGACGAATTTATTTATCACGAAATGTTCGTTCATGTGCCAGTTTTTGCCCATGGTAACGTCAGGAAAGCATTAATTATTGGCGGGGGTGATGGCGGCGCGGCGCGGCAGTTTATGAAACATGATGGCATAGACGTCACCTTGGTCGATATTGATCGAACTGTGATAGAACTCAGTCAGAAGTTTATGCCGAGTATTTCAGGAGGCGCTTTCCAAGATCCGCGATTGAATGTCGTCATTGCGGACGGCTGCCAGTTCGTAAAGAACACAGATAAAAAATGGGATGTGATTGTCGTTGATAGTACAGATCCGCATGGCCCAGGAGAGGTCTTGTATACTGAAGAATTTTATTCAGATTGTAAGTCGTGTTTGTCCGAGGGAGGCATCATCGTAACACAGAACGGCGTACCCTTCGTTCAGGAGCCCGAGCTTCGGTCAAGTTACGATCGTCTGAATTCGCTGTTTTCGGATGTGAGTTTTTATCTGACAGCTATTCCAAGCTATGTTGGTGGCGCAATGGCTTTCGGTTGGGCTACAGATGATATAGCGCTTCGTAAATCGGCACTGTTGGGTTTAACCAATCGTTATGTGGAGGCCGGGATAGAAACGGACTACTACACACCTGAAGTGCATCAAGCGGCTTTTTCTTTGCCCCTGCATATTCAAAGGATGCTCACGAAGGACATTGCCTAGATCAGCATTCGACGACGTTTACAGCCAGCCCGCCCTGCGAAGTTTCTTTATATTTACTGAGCATATCGATACCGGTTTGACGCATGGTCTCAATAACCTCATCTAACGAAACCACGTGTGTACCGTCACCAGATAAAGCAAGCCGCGCTGCATTGATGGCTTTCATTGCCCCCATTGTGTTCCGTTCGATACATGGAATTTGAACCAATCCACCAATCGGATCACATGTCAGTCCTAAATTATGTTCCATGCCGATCTCTGCGGCATTTTCAACCTGCTCATTAGAGCCACCGAGGACTGCGGTTAGAGCACCAGCGGCCATGGAACAGGCTACACCAACTTCACCCTGGCATCCCATTTCCGCAGCGGAAATGGAGGCACGCTTTTTGTAAATTGCACCAATGGCCGAAGCTGTCAGGAGAAAATCCCGGCTGCCTTTTTCCGTAGCGCCGGGGCAAAAGCGTTGATAATATTTGAGGACTGCCGGGATGACGCCAGCCGCACCATTTGTGGGCGCAGTGACGACACGACCTCCCGCAGCATTTTCCTCATTAACAGCTAAGGCATATAAATTAACCCAGTCAAGAACAGTTAAAGGGTCGCGAGATGCCCGCTCTGGGTTTTCCATCAAATCCCTAAATAGCTGGTGGGCGCGACGTTTTACTTTTAGGCCACCCGGCAGGATACCTTCCGTTTCACATCCCCGCCGGATGCAATTGATCATGGCCTCAGTAACCTGGTCCAGAAATTCAAAGGTTTCTTTTTCCTTTCGCCAACAGGTCTCATTGGCGAGCATAATTTCGGCGATCGTTAATCCTGTTTCCTGACCGATCGCGAGTAATTCCGCAGCCGAGGTAAAAGGGTGGGGGAGTTGAATATTATGGCCGCGTGTTTCCGCCCGATCTCCCTCATCATGGGAAACCACATATCCGCCACCCACTGAAAAATATTCTTTTTGCAAGAGCAATTCGCCTTCGGCTGAAAATGCAGAAAACCGCATACCGTTGGCATGCTCGGGGAGAACCTCTTCTTTTAGGAATAGGAGGTTGTCTTCTTCATAAAACGGGATTTCATGATGGCCATCCAATAGGATCTTGTTGTATTCCCGAATTTCAGCAATGAGCGGTAAGACGTCTTCAGGATCTATTCCGGAGGGGCGAGCGCCGCTGAGTCCGAGTAAAATAGCGTGATCTGTCGCGTGACCGTGCCCGGTAAGGGCGAGGGAGCCATAGAGTTGAACCAGAACCCGATTGGTTGTATTCATGTGGGCTTGTAAAGTAAGTTGCTCAACAAACCGCTTCGCGGCCCTCATTGGCCCGACAGTATGTGAGCTGGAAGGGCCGATCCCGATAGTATAAAGGTCGGTCACACTGATATTGACATTTAGCTGTGATGTCGGATCCGAGGTTTTTGCCGGTTTAGAAGGCACTACTGGTGTTACGTTTCCAAGACCGCTTTTAGGTAAACTATTCATTTTGGCACCCCTTCTCCGTCCGGTCAAAACGACCAGCTCGTTAAACGATGCCCCCTCTGTCCGGGTACCTGAAAGATTACACCAGATCGTAAGTCTGGTTTACCTCTTCGGTGACGTGCAAGATTTTCACCTACACATACTCTCCAGAGCCTTCCCACCCAACGGTACTTTTTGCCTGAGAGTTTCCGGGGCGGTTGCTCCTTCGGCGCTGGCACGGCCAGTCTCTCCCATTGGGTAGATAAAGGTAAAATATAACAGTTTCTTTATCGAAACAAACCATAGACAGATTGGATTGGCATCTGTCAAGTTTCCTTTATACGGATGATCAGATTACCCTTGTCCTGCGGTTGCGCGACACTGCAGGCGACGGTATATACTTTACGCTCGCCATTTGTACGTCAACGGCTACCGTATTTAAGCACCCATAACGGTAGTAGTGCCGCAACATCAGCGCTTTTTTCATCAAGTTCGATAGCCGTTGTCATCATATTGTTGTTAAGGCGCACAATATGGCCATTAAACCGGCACATCTCAACCGACCCGACAGGTCCAAAGATTCCCTCAATCGGCATTTCTGTTTCGTAACCAGGTGGAATGCCATTTAGAAGTAGGCCACTTAAAGACCAGTTCTCGGTCGAATATTTTTTGCCCTTAATTTCAACGCTGAGGGTTGGATTGGAAACGCGAAAAGCGTCTCTTTTTTCGAATCGGTCCGGGGCAGTTTCGTTTTCGATATATTTTACTTCTGTCTGCAGCACTTGACTCTCCTGAGCATAGATTGATTTGCTGATATGTATAATGCAGCCTTCATGCCAAATATCTGTGGTGCCGGATTAACGGTAATAATGGCGGAAATAGTGGTTTTCGAGGTGTTTAGGCGAGATCCGTATTATCAATTGTGATTGTGGTCAGCAGGATATTTTTGCCGACCGG
>NZ_JBALWD010000029.1:0-56897 GCF_036960985.1 Sneathiella sp.
ATGATGAAGGGATTGATCGTATCAATCTGTTAGATGCGCACCGCCGCGCCAATCAGGACTTTCTTCGGCATCGGCAGAACAAGCGACTACGATCCCGAATATTTGGAATTGTCGCGGCGATCGTGGTTGTTCTCTCTTTTGTCGGCAGCTATTGGCATTACGCCCTGGGCTAACTGGCTTATGCCGCCGGGGCGTCTTCATCTTCGGTCATATGGCGTTTGATCAGCGGGATTTGCGTAAAGAAAAACAGGCAATTGAGGCCGAGGATGCCATAGACGCGAAAGGCCACCCACATCTCGTTTGAGGTGATATGGCGGACCCCTTCGTTCAAAATTCCGATGGCGATGAGAAACAGGCCCAGCCGGAAAGTGAGCTTGCGCCAGCCCTCGTCATCCACGTCCAGCACCTGACCAAAGGCGGTTTTCAGGAAGGATTGCCCAAACATCAAACCGGTCAACAGGAAAGCGCCGCACAGCGCGTTGGTGATGGAGACTTCGATCTTGATAAATTCTTCGTCGCCCAGAAGCAGCGTGAGACTGCCGAAAAATAGCACGAAAATTAACGAGACAGTCGGCAACACCGGAATTTTTCGTGTCATACTCCACGAAGCCATAAACGAGATGACACAGGCGATCACCAAGGCGCCGGTGGCAACGAAGATATCCGACATTTGATCGACCACGAAAAACAGCAGAAGCGGCCCGATATCGATGAGCAACCGGATTAACGGCGACATTTGCGGGGCGGGGCGTGTCGAACTTTCTTGCGTCATGGGCCAAATCTCGAATTCAGTTATACGGCGTTGCCCGGTACGTGTCGGGCTCTGATCCGCCAAAGTAGCGCGAATTTCCTAGTATTTCATTAAAAACCTGCGGCGGCAGGTTTACACCTGTTGCGTCAGTTGGATAGGGCGTTCCTTTTTAAGATCTCGCCGAGCAGCGCATCTGACCCTTTTCCCAGATGTCTGAGGTTGTTCACCGCCGTTGCCATCGTGGCGTCGATCGGTTGAATGCGATCCTCAGTAAAAATGCAAACGGATCCCGACCAGGGGTTTGGCGCGCCCGGCAAATAAACCGCCACATGACCCCCGGCAATCCGTTCAATCTCGAAGGCTATTTGGTAGTTGTCGTCCAGTTTCGCCAAAACAGCCTTCATGTTGTTGCCTTTTTCGCCTTCCTCGAAACTCTGCGTCATGCCTTTGACAAACGCGTAAGTCGGAATTTGCGAGAGGAAATTATTCTCGATATAGCGGACAAATGTCGTTGCCCGGTTTGACCTGGCGGCAATGCCAGCACCAAAGCAGATAAAGACGATGAGCAGGAGGGCTAAAATATTGACGATGGCGATACCACCAAGCATGTCGATCGGGACAATAGCAGATAAGGGTTCGGCGACCCTGGACATGATATCAAATGCCTTGCCCAGAATTATCAGAATGACAACAATTGGGACAAGAAATAAAAGTCCACCGATGATTGTTGTTTTCAAGAAACTGTATTTGTTACCCATGACTACTCCCCCTGTGGCATGAATTTGGAGCCATTCCAAATTGCGCTGCGTCTTGACTAAAAAGAATGGACATGTGCCAGACGATCTCAAGACTAGCGCAAATATTAGCATAATAGAAAGTTTGACATAACTGGCGGTGTCACTCCTCCGTGGTTTTTTTACCCATTGTGGCAAGGTTAGGGACAATAAAAGAGACGCCGGATATGATATTCTTGAGGCCGGTGCGGAGAAAAATTCAATCTATAAAAGTTTAAAAACTTGACATTTAATATATAAACGGGTACAGTATTGGTCTTAGGAGTCATTCAGGGTTTCTTCCTTACAACGAGCGGTACTCGGGTACACAGGCTCCCTGACATGAGAATAGAGGCACGAACGCCGGGCGATGCGAAACATCCCCCAAAAAGCTGCCTCGCCCTTGAATTACTATTTTCTGGTTATGTTTTTGCGGGCAGCTTTGCCCGATGGAGGATGATGTCATGGGGAGTGAAGGCCAGCAACAAATGGAACGAGAGCTCGACGAACGGGCGATGCGGGCCCGGGCGCTTGGCTCAACCAATACAGACTATATAAATAAGCTTGAGAAAGACCGGGCGTGGCGGTGGAAATGGAAATTCCGTCTTACGTTCCTGGCCGTTATCGGACTTGTGACCTTTTTGGCCAGTTTGTATTTCAATACGTGAAACGAACCGGCCGCTGCCAAGAAAGTGGTTGAGGCGGCGACGTTGATCACGCTATTTTGCCTCTGCAAAAGGGGGAGCCGCCCTTATATGTAGCGCAAGCTATTCAAGCAGTTCAATCCGGGGGAGCGGTTTGTTTTCCGTTAATAAGCACGACGGAGCGACAAAGTGCTTATGCTACTTTTAATCATAAAAAATGCCTTACGGACAGGTGACGGATCCGGTTGCTTTTCTTAGTGAAAACATCCAGCTTTGCGGAGCTGTCGTCTTGGGATCTCGGTTGTCTTCGCCATAATTGATATGAGGTGTCACCGAAACTTTGCCACGGTTCACCTTGCCTGAGGCATTGTCAAAAAGGAAAGTGCAGTTTTCCCTGGTGTCTGCTTGCAAGGAATCCGGGGAGAGCACCATCGCCCAGATCCCGGCCACCAGAGCCAATAGGAGAAATCGGTCCAACAGTTTCATGAGAAGGTCCTTTATTGTCTAATTGCGAGATTGTAACTCTGTCATTTAAATTTGCGGATGACATCGCCGCGGAAACTGCCATGATTGAAAAACGGGAGAGCCCTAAAGTCAATCACTTATCAAGTTGAGGAGAGCAGGATGTCGGGGATCAAAACAAAGTTGGGAGCAAAACCAGCGCGGGCGGCGGCGATCCTGCTGTTTGGGGCAGCGTTAACTGTCGGGGCGAGTTATGCGCTAGCGGCGGAGAAAAATACCACCGATGTGGAAGATTTCGTTTTTGGCCGGGCCGAAGCGTTGCTGGTGGCGTTCAATAATACGATCATTTCACTGTCCGTGGATACGGAGCGAACAGCCATTGATATTGCGGCCCTCACACACCGCATGGGACGGCTTGAGCTGAAGCTAGCCGATATGGAAAAACAGTTGGCGGCGGCTCAAAACAAAGAATAATGTTAATCGGTCGCTTCGGCTTTGCGTAACGCTGCGGCGATCATCGGATCACGGCTGTCCAGTTTTTTCAGATTGGCAATGATCTTTTGCCGGACATTTTCTGAATCAGCGAACGTCAGACGTGGCGCCCAGAATAACTTGGAGTGTCGGAAAAACCCGGCTTCATCCAGAAACGAGACGCCAAAATAATAGGCGTCGCCGATATTGTCATAGGCATCTTCATAAAACCGACCCTGACCATCCATGGAAAGACGTAAGGATCGCGCCAGCATAATGGAGATTTCGGCCGACACGGCGGCCCGTTCAAACGCGCCGAGATACGGCCAGCCATAGCGCAGTAATTTGACCACATCATAACTGTGGTGATTGTTTTTGGTGCCGCGATCCTGCCATCCATACGGATAAGGCTGTTCGCGCAGATTAAGGGTGGTAGCGACGATTTTGTCCAGATGCGGGACATCGCCGTTGCGATAGGCGACGATATGAAAGGTAATACTCAAATCATCGCTTTTGTTCATGTCACCATCGGTTTCATACCAGGCGCCCCAATAGCCTGTTTTGGGATTTTGCCAGCGTTCATCGACAATTTTGATCAAGGCTTCCGCCATTTCTTCCCGCGGATAATCTGTCCCTTCGAGGATGCCCGCATAGTCGGGTATCCACAGAAGTTGCCCCAAAGATGAGGTGACGTAATTGAGATCCCGGCGATGGCTGACCCCATCGACTTCCAGGCGGGAGACAATAATTTTGTCGTAGAGGGCGTTAAGTTTCTCCGGTGTATTCACCGGTTCTAGAAACTTGAGCGGATATTTTGCTTTCTTGCCGACCAGTACAAGTTCTTTCAACGGATCAATTGAGGCATGCAGCCGGAACATCCAGGTCTTGTAGCAAGGTCCCCACGAACCATCACTTTGTGTTTGTTCCAAGGCCCAGGATTGATCCTTTTCCTTGAGGCTTTCCTTTAAATCCTCCAGTCCTTGCAACACTTTGGCGTCATATGAGGTGTAGTTGATCAACCAATGGACTTCCCGTGCAATCTGGATGGAGCAGGTGACCGTATCGCCGGCATCCTGGCGGCGGGTGACTTCCTGTGTGAGGGGGGTCAGAAGGGGTTGAAATTTCTTCTTCATCGCTTTCTTGATTTTGCGTTCCGGCTTCTCAAATTCGACCGAATAGCTATAACGCAGCTCGGTCGCGGACGCGGGCACGCTTGCAAAAACGAAAGTGGCGGCCAGCAACGCCGCTCCGAAAGCATGAAGTTTCCTCATAGACATCGCCCCCTACATCACCTAATAACCCGGTCTAAATTCATATAGGTCAGGCTAGCATGAAAGGCCAACGTGTGTGAAATAATTGAAACATCGAAGTTCTGCCAATGTGCCATCTTGCCTTTGACAGCCGGTAAGGCGTAGGCTTCCCAAAGCAGCGGATCGATGAAGCGGAGGAGATTTCGATGACGATGACCATCACACCGACCCAGCTTATTGAACGGTTCTATCACGAACTCTGGAATAAGCCGGACGAGGCGGTGGCCTTTGAGATCCTACATGCCGATTTTCGCTTTCGCGGATCTTTGGGGCCGGAAAGGCGCGGGCCTGAGGGCTTCCTTGATTATTTGCGATCTGTTCGCGACGCCCTGCCAGATTTTATATGTATTATTCAGGACATCGTTTCTGAAAACCGGCAGGCAGTCGCCCGCATGGAATTCGTCGGCACCCATGACGGCGTTTTCTATGAAATGTTTCCTACCCACAAAAAAATCACCTGGGCTGGCGCGGCTTTTTTCAAAACCGATGGAGCGCAAATCACGGAGCTTTGGGTTTTGGGCGATATCGACGCCATCAAGCAGCAACTCGGGACGGGGGATCCCACAAACTTCGGTTGAGATAGGCGGGTGGTGTTGGCGCTAACTATTGCCAACGGTTTCCTTGATTTTTTCCAGGATAAAAGCTTCTGCCTGTTCCGGATTGCCTGCCGACACGGTCTCTGACGTTATACCCGCCAGTTTCGAGACCGCTCCGGTCAGTTTGATGATATCCGCATACCGATGATCATTGGTGACCACGGCATTGAAAAAATGGGTAATGCCACCTTTGGTCAGCATTTTGCTGAAAAACAGCATGTCATCATAGGACAAGTTATTTTCGTGCCCCTGACTATTGTCAACAATACAGAAATAATGCGGAGATTTGGTGAGTTTCAAGGTCTCTTCATAAATTGGGATACGTTCTTCACGCCCGAGGGGGCCGAGCACTTTGATGCGGTGAAGGACGGTGTCGCCGGCCGCTTGTGTTTCGATCTCGCAATGCTTGGAATCAAAAAACGATATTTTCCGAAATTTCATTGGGCGCTCGCAATTTTGGAGAACAATGAAGTATCTGTAATTGTATATAAGAAAAATAAAATACGCAAATTCGCCCTTTGATAGTGTAAATTCTACTCCTTAAAACGCTTTGAAAATCCCGCCAGCTGATTTCCTGATTTACCTCAAGGAGTATCTAAGTAATAGTCATTATCAATTAACAAAAAATGTCTATTTGGTTGAGAAAGCCACTTTGACCATAATTCTTTTGTCTTATCAGGGAGATATCGATGGCTCTTTCAATCATTGGCGCGGGCTTCGGCCGAACCGGGACAGACTCATTGAAAACCGCCTTGGAAATGTTGGGTGTTGGCAATTGCTATCATATGCATGAAGTCATTCCCGATCAGGCACGGGTCGATAGCTGGCGCGCGGTAGCCACAGGGAAATCACCAGATTGGGACAGCATATTTCACGGTTATGGCGCGACGGTGGATTGGCCGGCGGCTTTTTACTGGCGCGAACTGAGTGAATATTACCCGGAAGCCAAAGTCCTGTTGAGTGTGCGGGATGCGGACCTCTGGTATGACAGCATCGAAAAGACCATCCTCACCAGTTTGCGTAAGAGTACGGATCCAGCGTCTCTGGGGCTGACACTGATCCGCGATCAGGTTTTCGGTGGCAATATCGACAATCGGGCGCATGTGATTGCCGCGTACAATAAGAATACCGCCGATGTTCAGGCGAGCATCCCACCAGAACGGTTATTGACCTATCACACGGGAGATGGCTGGGACCCGATTTGTGAGTTTCTCGACATTCCCATCCCAACCGACCCCTATCCCCATCGTAATCAGGCCGGCAGTTTTCACGACAAACTGGACGCCTTAAACAAGGTTCGCGACGCGGGTAAAAGCTAGCTGAATCCTATCATCTGCGTGATATGATCACTCGCTTTTGCCCTCAAATAGATTTTTAATTCCGGAACCTACAGATTCAAGAATATTGCCCACACCTTTCACGGTGCCTCCGATCAGGCCCGAATTCGTGGATTGTTCTTTTGTCAGGGTCAGATCCGCCGGTGCCTTGGTGTCGGCAACTTTTTCAAAGGCGAGGGCGCAGGGAGGTTTGTTGCCGCCCAGAATATCCGTGCCAAATACAGTATCGACAGCATTGACGGGATTAATAAGACTGAGTATTCCGGCACCGAGGTTCTTTGTTCCGGCGACGGGATTGGGAATGGCTTGTGGCGATTTCAAGGTGCCGGTAACCAAAATCGGGACCACCAGATCGGCAAGACCGATGCTTCGGGTTTTTGTCCCGATGGTGAGGCCGAGGGTTTCATCTTTCAGGTTGATGTCGCCGCTGGCGGCGATAACCAGGTCATCTGAATCGACCATGGCGACGGCCGGGGTCATCAACCCGTCCTTGATATCAAAGCGAATGACCATGCAGGAGAATTTCGCAACTTTCTTATCGCCGAAAAAGGTCGAGAAAATATTACCGGCGCCAAAGCTCAAAAACCCAAGAAACCCGCTGTCTATTTGCCCTTTGCGGGAAATCCAGTCGGTTCGTCCGTTAAGGCTGCTCACCAGCTTTCTGGGGCTATTACCAAAGGCCGTCAGGTCACTGTGGCTATCAAGGATCATCTGGACATCGTCGGTTACCACCACATGCAGATCCTGTATGGTTGAGCTTAAAGTGAGCTTCGGTATCTCGACTGCGGTGTTGTAAACAAGGCTTGTCTCCAGGGTTCCTTTGCCTTTTACCATCCGCAGAGGGTCGAGGGACAGAACCTTGTTTTCCAGCAGGATATTGGCGCTCACATCATGAAATTCCATGACATTGCTGACTTTCAGCTTCTTGATACCGACGATCATGTTGGCGTTGTACTGGGCGAGAAATTCAAGCGGTAAAGGCGTATCCTTGAAAATATATTTGTCGTCGCCGGTTGCCGCCGGTGTTGTTTTTACATCGGTTTTGGTAGCCGGTTTCTCCGTTTGGAAAATCGATAAATCAATAACATTTGAGGTCAAGGATCCTTGGATATCCCGAGGGTCGCCTGCCAGGCTGACCGTAAGTTGCCCTGCCAGGTCGGAGGGGCCGACGCGTGCCGTTAAGCCGCTCAGATTTATGGTTTTCTGGTTGGCGACAAGGCTTGCTTCGGCAGTGACCGGCGCGACATCGGGCAGGTCCTTAATCAGCGTTTGGAAGGCGGTCAGGCTGGGCGCCTCAAAGCTCATCTCAAGATGTGCCGTCGGCGCCGTCCGCGCGTTGGAGACTTTGCCAACAAGCGAGAGTTTGGACTCGCCCAAGCTCACCGTCAAATCGATGGGCATTTCTGAATCCTGCACCAGACTGATTAACCGGCCTGTTTTCAAGTCGGTTGTCAACGGTAACTCGATTTTATTCTTACCAAGGATGATCGTGCTATTTGCTTTTAATTCCAGGGTGTTGGGTGATTCAGGAATAATCAGGTTCAAGGAAATTTTCGAGAAACCTGCAACTTCTGTCCCACTGAACGTGATACCCGGAACGTTGAGGTTCAGTTTGCCTCGAAGACTGGCGACTAATGCCCGGGGGCTGCGCCCGGTCGCCGTGAAATCACCTTGGCCGGTGGTCCCATTTTCCAGGGCGACCTTGCTCTCCCGAGTTTTTGTAACGACGTCGCCTTTCCATTGCGCGATATTGAAATGGGCCTTGAAGTCATACACGGAAGGTTTGGTATCCAGGGTCATATCCGCCGTTAAATCAGAGCCGTCATATTGCAATGCACTGATTTTCGTATTCACCTTACCTTCTTTCAAGGCTGTGGTCGCGGCAATGGGCCCGATTTCAATATCTTCGTACACCGCTTTATTGATCTGCAGTTTCACGTCCATATCAAAGGTTTGTAAATCGGACAGATCCAGGGCTTTATCCGACAGGAAAGCAACGAAGTTATTGTCGGTTTTTTCATTCTTACTGGGATGATCCGGCCCCTCGGGCGTTTTCGGCAGCAATGTGAGAAGACGATCTACGTCTATAACATCGCCGTCTACGTTGAGTTGAAGCAACGGAATTTCTCTGCTGCCGTCAAATTTTCCGCTGGCCTTTGCCGCCATCAATGGGCCGGTAAAGGTCACTTTTTCAAAAATCGTTATCTGGTTTTGATGCAATAGGTTGCCGACGACGGTGATCGGGTCTGCATCGGCATCCTTATCTTTTTGCGGTGCCGGCAGACCAAGCCAATTGGCCAGGTTCTGCGCTGAGGTGGCTTTGAAATCCAAAGTCGCCTGCGTTTTCGGTGTCTCGGATAAATCGCGGCTGCCTGCCACATTCAACGTCGCCAACTCCGACTGCAGCTGCGCCTTGAATTTCATGCCAGTTAGCTTTTTCTCCGTGTCTGTGGGAACGACATTTCCGCTGAGCTTTACTTGCCGTCCTTTGAAAGTCATCGTGCCGTCAAGTTCGCCCGGTCCGCGAAGTTCTTTCCGTTCCAGGCGGATCTTGGCGGCCGTTATCATGGCGTCTTTGGATTTGTCGGTGATCGGGCTCAAAGCCAGATCCAGATCAAAACGGGCGTTCTGTGCGAGCAGCAGGATCGTTGAGCCGTCGCTGGTGAAAGTCAGGCTACCATTTCCGATACCGGACACGGGCAGGGTCTCTAGGGCCAGGCCCTCGCCAATTTTATCGAACGGAATTTTCTTCATGCTGGCGTTGGCCGTGAGGCTGGCATTGCCGTTTTTTTCAGTCAAGGCGACATCGCCGGACAGGGTGCCACCATATAAAGCGAGCTGTTCGACTTTTGCACTCAGGTTACCGTCTTTCAAGGTAGCCATGGCGACAACAGGGCCCATGGTGATGCGGTGCGTAATGATTTTTTCCAGCTTGATGTTAAAGGTCGCGTTTGCCTCTTTCAGGAAAGCGAGGTCCAACGGCTGATTGAATTTTTTGCCGGCTGTGGCGAGATTGACCTTGCCGTCTTCACTGACAATAGGTGGCGCCAGTTTGCTGTCGGCAGGGGCTGGGAAGTAGCGCGAGAAATCGAGGACCTTTCCCTCTAGCTTAAGAACGGCGGTTGGTGTGTTCGCCGCAAGGTCCAGTTCTCCGGACAGGGTTGCGTTCAGGTCCTTGCCTTCAAGCACGGCTGTCAGGGCAGTCTTTTGATCAACCTCACTCTTGAACGTGGTTTTAATGTCGACCGCCCCTGGATCGTCTTCAAGGGGCCGGTTGAGCCACTTCGCAATCGCGCCGACGGAAGTTACCTTGATATCCAGAGTACCGTCGATGTCAAAAGGTGGCGCAAGATCAAGCGTTAATGCTGTTCCCATGTCCAGGAACTCGGTTTTGACGGCACCGGTGATTTTCGCCTCGCGCCTATTTTCCAGATCAGCAAGGGTTGTCAGATCAAGCTTCCAGGTGACGACTTTGTCATTGAGCTTTGTCTCGCCATCGATCAATAGCGGAGAGGCCCGGTTTGGCAGACTAACATCCGTTTTTAAATCAACCGCCAAAATTTCCTGCCCCGTACGATGATCCAGGAAATGCACGCGGCCGTTTTCAATGCGGACATTGTCAAGGGCGGCGATGGCAACCGGTAAAGGGCTCGAAGAAGATGTGTCGTCCGTGCTGTCTTCGGCAGGTTGGCTTATATAAGGGCGCCAGTTGGTGTCGCCTTCTTCACTGACTACCAGCGCGATTTTTGGTTCCGAGATGACGAAAGACTGAACATTTAATTGTCTGATAAAGAGCGACAATATGCTGATCTCGCCAGAAATTTCCTTGATTGTTGCAAGGGGCGTCTTCGTCTTGAAAGTCGGTTCTACAAACTTCAGGCCGGTCGCGCGAAAGGTGAGGCTCGGTAACAACGTGAGCTCAATATCGCCGTCAATGGTCAATTCCTTACCGGTTTCGGTGGACACCAGTTCGGCGATCTGCGGCTTAAAATTGTTCCAGTTGATCAGGCGTGGCCCAACGATCAAGCCGGCAATCACCAGTACCAGTAATCCAAGTATCGAAAATCCAATTTTCCGCTTCACGGGGATAGCCTCCTGCCTCTGTGATGCCGGGTTTCCACCAGCGGTCTTCTCATCCCTTATGGTAGTGCGGATTAGGGCAAAAGGAAATTGCTGATGTTAATTTGCGAGAGAAGAAAATACAGACACTGATTGATTTTGTGCACGGAATGGCTTCGCGGCGATGTCACCTATTTCAGTGTACGCAATACCGACCTTATACGGCACATCCGCTTTAACATTTTTTCGACTGCCGTTAGCGACGTTAGTTCTACAAAGTTTTCATCTACGGGTGTGCTCTGTGTTCTATAAAGTTTTCATCTACGGGTGTCGTCTGGCATCCAACCAAGACGCTGGCTATTGTGATGACCAAAGCAACAATAAGAAATTTCAATTTCATGATTTTATATTCCTCCTGATTACATTAGGGATGATTTTTATTATTGAAACAAGCCCCTCCTTCACCAAAACATAACCGTTTTCCTTGATGACCTTGGCGGCGATGAAAGAGGGTAGATATGGTGGATGGCCAATGAATTAGAATTTAGCACATGTGACCAGTCACTAGGGGATTGTACTCTAAAGGATGGTAGAAATATTTTATCGGCCTGTGGTTCAGTAATCCTTCTTTGGCTCTTAGATCTCTATCCACGGAAGGCTAGCCTATTTGGGATGAATATTGGGGAAATTGAAGGAGACTGGGTTTGGTGGCTCTTCTTAATCCTAATTGCCTATTACTGGCTACAATTTCAAATGCAACTCCTTGGAGACTGGAATTAATTTACTTACGGCCCATGACTTTTGCTTCGGGAATACCGAATGGCGACGCCAATCACCGGTTAGGTAGTTTGTAGCCCAACAATCTGGAAAGGCATTAAAAATAAGTAGCAATAATGCCTAATTAAATGCGAAGGAAGTCGAATTGGCGGCCGCTAAATTCGGCTTTGGGCTGACTAAAATAGTTTACGCGAAAATGACAGACTATCTTTCTACTTCCAATCAACCGGGTGTTCGAGCCTAGCGAACGATATCGGTCACGTCGAAGAAATCATACCGATTGCTGTCGCTCGGGATCGCATAATTACGGTCTGGTAATAGCGCTAAGCTCGTTCCAAAGTATGAATTAAAGAGCAGCCGGAACGAATTTACAGGAGTGATTTGATTGTAAAATATTTCCGTACCCACTTGAGGAAAGTAGTAAGCGTTTAGTATCCGGGATTTTTGTCGTATTTCTTGGTCTGTTGCCGATGCCCATTGAAATCCATATTGATCTTTGCGGTAACGGGTTGGATATGGGCCTTCGTCTGCCTGGATTATAATGATGGGTTTTGGCCCAGGTTGGGACAGAAGCGCCTCAATTAAGGAAGTCAAAAACTTGTTAGCATACTGAAGCTGCGCCAGATAGCTTTCTTCCAGCGATCGCGATACGCTTTCTTCAAATTCCAGACAGCGTCCGTTTTTATCAAAAACAAATGGATCATGAGGAACAAGGAAATGTGCAAATGTAAATGTTGGGTCTTTGCTTACGGCCAGCTCCTTTAAACGTTTGAGCTTTTGCGGAACCCGTGAACACTGATCCGGATCAATTGAGCTACTAGATACGCCATTGTTGCTCAAAGAATAAAGGGGAGCGAAGATACTTCGCAGCAAAAATTTTCGGTTGAACTGCCCAAGGCTAGTCGTTCTGAAGTTCTCGTCCGCCATAGGGCTTGCTTCGCTGGGCCCCCACCACGACCCCATATGGGCATATTTGTAACCGATATTCTGCAGATATCGAGTTACGCTGTTTTCTTGCAACAAGCGAATAAATGGCACCAAATCATTTTTATGAGATGGAATTTGCTCGGCTGTAAAATTGTGATAGTCCATATTAAGGCTGGAGCTAACAGATTGCGCGGTAAAGGGATAGTTTGAGGCACTTTCCGTCGCGACGAAAAATCCATTTTTCTGCATAAAAGCAGTGAATTCAGAGTTGTCGAAATTATAGTCGGCTGTGAGAGTTCGCTGGTCCGCATATCGATCTAGAATGATATAGAAAATATTTGGCTTCTTGTTTGCTAACTTCATCTGAGCGGCCAGATCCGCGTTAAAACTACTATTAGTATTCGCGGTTGATGACCGATCTGCCTCATAGATAATTATGTTCGTGGTAGCAAAACCTGAACTAACAATAATCAGAACAGCGACGAACTGAACAGGCAATTTAAAGGTTGCCTTTGCACGCGCAAGGCCACGCGATATAAGTGCCAACAGGACAACAAAAATTACAATAGTTGCCCAAAAAGTTACGAGACCGTCCGATAGGTTAGACAACACCCGGAATATTATAAAGCCATAGACAGTCAAAATAACTATCAGAGAAGAAATGAGAGCAGATTTATATGGCCCTAGGCTTGTCGCCCGAAATACGAGTGTTATCGCGGCCCCGAACCCAACCATGGCAGTGAATAGTAAGATTGCATCAGAGGACCTGACGACAGCGATATTCGTCTCTAAGAAATTCAAGGCTGCGTATATTCCCACAATCGACGGTAATAAATATGCCAGTATGCAGGCAGGCGCCAATTTATCCGTTCTCATGTTTACGCCTTTGAATTAGAACCGTCGGAATTTCTCTTGAACCAGTATAAGACCCGGCCAGCCTCCGTAATTTTCTCCATCTTAACGATGTCAGCGTGTCGCGTAAGAAAATTTCGGAATGTTTCTTCGGAATATTCGTCGAAAATATCTTCGCGTAATTTGAGTAACTGACGAACCATCGGATCATTTTTGGGAACAAACTCGATGACCCCTTCAGGTGCAAGACTTACAAGCCAGCGAATGACATTTTCCAACGGAATATTGCGGCCAATGGCGATGTGGTGAATAAAGGCCAGCGCAACAATAGCGTCTGCATTTTTACGTTGGGATAAACTGCGCCTTTCAGTTTCGTTCCAACCTTGGCTCGGCGATGGGTTTGCGCCATCCAGGAAAAGCGGTTGAAATGCCAATCCTTCCTTTATTGCACGGGCATAACCTTTGTCTAATGCTCCTTGATCAAAATCGAAACCAATAGAGAATTCCGCTCCGTTTTCAAGAGCTATTTTTGAGTAGTCACCTGTATTGCAGCCGATATCCCAGAGAATTTTCGGTTTGATGGATCTTGTAAACTCAGCGACAAACTTTGTCTTCGCCAGTTGTTCCGCGTCCTGATAACTGTGCTGAGTTGAATATTCTTGCCATTCCGTTTTCGTCGCTTTCGCGGGCACAAGAACTTGAATCCAGTCTCTCATTTTTGTCAGCATTTTCTTGTAAGCTGAGAGCGGATATTCAATTTTTTCTGCTGCGCTAGCTGTTGAATTCAAACTTACATTCTGTAACGCTGATTGTGCCACTACTTGTGTCAGCATATTCCAGCTTGTTTTTTTATACCAAGGCAGGATGCGGTTCAAATCAGGCGTTGAAATTCCCTCTTGAGTACCTCGATACCAAGCGTTTGGTATCAAATCGATTTTCGCTCTTAGAAGCAGAGGGTTTAAAAATTGCTCGCAGAATTGCCGGTGGCCTTCCCATGTTTCGCCTTTTCGTAACTTACGAAAAGATAAAATATCGATAAACACGGGAGTGGAACCACGAAATTGCACATTATAGGCGGAGGCGTCTGATAGCGTTACGCCGACTTCCAATGCCTGCAAATGAATATCAAGATGAAGCAATGCCGCTGATTTCAGGAAGGAAAAGGACCACTCATATGGATAGGAAATAAACGGAATTTTGTCATGTTCGATAACTATCCCATCCGGCTTACTATAGTCATCGAGAACAGTATTCGACACAATTGAACTGCCTACAATTTGACCTTTATCGGCAAGAGCTGCTAGCAATCCGGTGCTTTGGACGAATTCAAAGTCTTTCTTTCCGCCTGCCCTTATCACTCTGTAGACTTTTTCACCATCAAGGAAAACCTGCCCTTTAGGGTCTCTGAAAGAACCCGGGTCGACCACCATTTTATTCATTTTTGGATGCGGCCTTTTCTTCATCTTCTGCAAACTCGAGTTCATCAGCATCATTAGTTAGCCCAAACAGGCTAGCAAATTTGTGAAAATAGAGCTTGCCCACGACCAATAGCCCAGCAAAACCACCTAACATAAGTTGGAGTAGCATACTTCCTGTACCTGGATCGAGGTAAGCATATGCAGGGCTTGCAACGCTTAGGCAAAAGAGAACAGCAGACACAAACAGAATAAATTTCGATTTTTTCATAGCTATAGCCACCTTTAATAACCCAAATCT
The DNA here is from genome assembly GCF_036960985.1 of Sneathiella sp. Taxonomy (NCBI): domain Bacteria; kingdom Pseudomonadati; phylum Pseudomonadota; class Alphaproteobacteria; order Sneathiellales; family Sneathiellaceae; genus Sneathiella; species Sneathiella sp. Next base: position 14,676 of record NZ_JBALWD010000029.1, read on the forward strand.
TCAAATCCAGAGGTAGCCTGTAGATTAAGGAAAGTAGGTTAATAATTTGTAACTTTCTCACGAGATTTAGAAGTTTTCTGTGGTCGGAAGATTACGAATAAAATCCAATATATTTAGGAGAGTTGGTCGGGGCGAGAGGATTCGAACCTCCGACCCCATCGTTCCGAACAATGTGCGCTACCAGGCTGCGCTACGCCACCTCCCAAGTCACTCCCTATTCTTGCAATTCGTGTAGAAATTCAAGGAGCTAAATAGTAATTAGGGATCGCCAATACTACTTGAAATTGGTGTTTTACCTTGAAATTATGCTACTTAAATAAGATAATGATACTGGTGTTTGGCGCCAAAAAAATAGTAAAATTTCAATTCGTGCGATCTGGAAGTGATTAATAATGTTGAAAAAAATGGCTCTTTGTCTGTCCGTTCTCCTGGCTTTATCAGCGTGTCAGACGATTCCTACCGGCCCTGACTTTAGTGATATTGCGGTTCCCGTGCCTCCCCAAAATAAAGCGCTGATTATTGTCTATCGCAGCTACGCAGAGCCGACAGGAGTTGATGCAACTGTCTATGTTGATGGAGAGGAACTTTTTCCATTATATCAGAAAAGCTTTGCATTTGCCGTAGTTGAACCTGGTCGACGAAACTTGGAAATAAAATGGCCGGCAATTACCATGACGCCTGGTTGGCAGGGTGAAGGCAATTTCGAAAAGGACCGAACCTATTTCTTTCAATTAACGGGAACGTCAGGCAATGGGGTTTATTTTAAATCGATGTTGAGAGGCCAAAGTGAAGCTCTGGCTTCGGCCAATCTATCTTCGTGCTGCAGGTTAATTACCGACCTGAAAGATAGTGTTTCATTGGCAAATGCGACCTATAAAACGGAGGAACAGGCGAATGATGCGGTTGGCCGATTTGGAAATTTGAAAGTAGGTATGTCGCCTGAGGATGTGATCAACGCCATCGGCAAACCCGATCAAATGAATCTGAAATCAACAGGTAAAGCGTACATCCCCTTTTTTTTTGGGACAGATACCCTGCGATCATATTGGTCCTACAAGGGGCAGGGATACGTTGTTTTTACCCGCAATGAGTATACCGGATCATTGAAACTGGTCGAGACCATAAATGATCCAAAAATCTGATAGGTTGCATTGATGTCAACGGGTAAGAATATAGTGATATAAAAAATTGGTCGGGGCGAGAGGATTCGAACCTCCGACCCCATCGTTCCGAACAATGTGCGCTACCAGGCTGCGCTACGCCCCGACCGGTGGCAGGTATGCCAATAGACGCATTTTATACGCCCAAAACCGAGCTTTCTGCAAGCGAGAAATGGGTATTTGCAGGCGCCTAATAGGCACGCTCGATGGAAAAATCAACGGCGTCTTGCAAGGCCGTTTTAATGTCGCTGTCGGTGAATATTCCTAAGGCATCCTTAGCCATGGCGCCGTAATGCCGGGCGCGTTCGATCGTATCATCCAACGCCCGATGTTTTTGAATGATCTCAAGCGCGGTTTCAAGGTCGCCCTCTTTTTGATTACCGGCTTCGACAACCCGTTTCCAAAAACTGCGTTCCTCTTCATTGCCACGCCGAAAGGCGAGAAGGAGAGGTAGTGTAACTTTTCCTTCGCGGAAATCATCGCCAATGGCTTTACCCAATAATTGCTGCTCGGCAGAATAATCCAGGGCATCGTCGACCAACTGAAAGGCAATACCAAGGTTTCGACCATAGCTTTCGAGAGCCTCCGCTTCGGCTTTTGGACGGTTGGCGACAACAGCACCAACCTGACACGCGGCTGCGAATAAAGCGGCGGTTTTGGAGGCAATGACCTGAAGGTAACTGTCTTCTGTGGTATTGGTATCGCCAATATTCATCAACTGCATTACTTCGCCTTCGGCAATAACAGCCGACGCATTGGACAAAATGGCGAGAACCTCAAGAGAGCCATCTTCGACCATCAGTTGGAAGGATCGGCTGAACAGGAAATCCCCAACGAGGACACTTGCCTGATTACCCCACAGAACATTTGCGGTTTCATTGCCACGCCGCAGATCACTTTCATCCACCACGTCATCATGGAGGAGAGTTGCGGTATGAATAAACTCAACGCAGGCCGCGAGCTTCTTGGCGCGATCCCCTTCATATCCACACAGGTTAGCCGCCCCGAGTGTCAGGACGGGTCGCAATCTTTTGCCGCCGGCAGCGATTAGATGCTTGGCCAATGTCGGGATCAATTCCACTTCGCTATGCATGCGATTGAGGATGATCTGATTGGTCTCTTCCAGGTCCGCCTGTATAATATTCATCAACGGCTGCAACGATGCTTTGCCTTGCTGGTTTTTGCGCTCTTCTATATTGACAATAACGGCCACGTTCGTCTCGTTCCTCTTTACATGCTTAGGACTATGATTTGGGGTGAGCATAGCTTAAGATCAAGCCCGGTCAAGTAACAGCCCGGGGCTAGCGTTAATTTCTGTCTATCCGGATCAATTTGTAGGAGCACAGAGCCCTTGGAAGAGTTAATACGTAGTAACGATCCCGTGCTAATTTCCTATATTCTTGCGGTTTTGGCGGACGAGGACATAGAAGCCGTTGTGCTGGACGAGTATACGTCCATTTTGGAAGGGAGCATTGGCGCGATCCAGAAGCGGGTCATGGTTCTATCTGAAAAAATTGTGCAGGCAAAACGGGTTTTGAAGGACCTTGATCTCGCCGATGAAATTAGAGAAAAATGACCGGATTGCAGATTACCATCGACGGATTTTTGGACAATACCTTGAAGGTGAAACAGCCTCACGTTGGTTTTCGCGCTGGATCTGATGCTGTTTTATTGGCGGCGGCAGTCGAGGCCAGCGACCCGGTCTCTGTTTTGGATGTCGGATGTGGTGTCGGAACTGCCGGATTGTGTCTTTTACATCGTATGCCGGACGCGACACTTTGGGGATTGGAAATGCAACCCGAACTCGCCGAGTTAGGCGCGGAGAATGCAGCTATAAACAATATGTCGCACCGGGCTCAAATTATGTGTGCTGATATTGCCGATAGAGGCGTCTTTCGCAAGTTGATCGGCCCCGACCAGAAGCCCTTATTGGAAGCCGGCTTTGACCATGTCATTACCAATCCGCCCTTTTATGAAAAGGGCCGGGCACAAACGGCACAGACAGCCATCAAATCACTCGCTCATATTGAAAGCAATGTGGATCTTGCCAGCTGGTTGCAATTTTGTGTGGCGAGGTCGAAGTCGAAGGGCAAGGTAACAGTTATCCATCGCACTGATCGGTTGGCAGAAATCTTATCAGTCTTGTCGGTGCGGTGCGGTAGCATAATTGTCACCCCGCTTTGGCCGGATGCAGAAAGTTCTGCGAAAAGAGTGATTGTCCAGGCGGTCAAAAGCGGAAATGGCCCGTTGGAGCTGAAAAATGGCCTAATACTTCATGATTCAGACGGACTGTCAACGCACCCCGCAGACCTGATTTTACGTCATGGGGCCTCCCTGAATCATGCATTGAGTCGAAAATACTTGTAGATACAGATCAAATCCTTACTTTAACGCTCATGAAAATATCTGAATTAATAGCCAAGACGCCGTTGAAACGGTTTGTCGATAAATCGCCTGTTGTGGCCGTTCTTCCGTTATACGGCGTGATTGCCTCCGGCGGTGGTAAGCTGCGCGGTGAAAATATCAATTTGTCAGGCATGGCAGAAAAAATTGAGGATGCCTTCGCGACGAAAAATCTGAGTGCTGTCGCGCTACCCATAAATTCACCTGGCGGCTCGCCCGTTCAATCGTCGTTGATATTCGATCGCATTCGCCAACTCGCGGATGAGAAAGAAATTCCGGTTTATGCTTTCGCCGAAGATGTGATGGCGTCCGGGGGCTATTGGCTGGGACTTTGCGCTGATGAAATTTACGTCAACCAGAATTCAGTGGTTGGATCAATTGGGGTCGTATCTGCGAGCTTTGGATTTACGGGCCTTCTTGAAAAAGTAGGCGTAGAGCGGCGTGCTTATTCCGCCGGCGAAAACAAGATGAAATTGGATCCTTTTAGTCCGGAAAAGGCAGAGGACGTCGTTTGGCTTAAGAAACTGCAAGGAGAGATCCATGAAAATTTCAAGGATCTAGTCAAAAGCCGGCGTGGTGATCGGTTAAAAAAACGCAAGGACAAAGAGCTGTTTTCAGGCGATGTCTGGACAGGGCCAAAAGCTGTAGAGCTGGGCCTGGTCGACGGTATCGCCGACATACGATCTTTTATGCGCGAGAAATACGGCGAGAAAGTTAAATTCAAACGGTTTGAGGGACGGCAAGGCTTTTTGCAGCGGAAACTTGGTCTTGGCGCCTCGGTTGGTGAAGATGCCGTGGAAGGATTCCTTGCTGCGGTGAAAAACCAAGCGCATTGGGGGCGATTTGGTTTATGATTCGCTTGCCGCAACTTGAGATAGGAGGGTAGATGTTCTCGCCGACAAAAATCATCTTTATCGTTATCGCCATAGCGCTGGTCTATTTTGGCAATAAATTCTATCGATCTACAATTGCACCGAATCTTGAAAAGAATAAAAAGAACGCGGAATTCAAAGGCCGGTCGTCCGATAAAATGCTCGATCTGGAAGAATGCCCTAGCTGTGGTTCTTTTGTTGCGGACCTGTCAGAGCATAGCTGCAAAAGCGGAAAATAAAACGCGGTTTTAATGCCGGTTGACCGAGACCAGCCTGACCCTTATGTTGCGGCGCACATATCAACAATCAGTCTATGGTCAGTATTATGGCGAATAATGTGGCGTCTTCGCCGTCAACATCTTTTCAGGACTTGATCCTGACATTGCAACATTTCTGGTCAGAGAAGGGATGCGTTATACTGCAACCCTACGATATGGAAGTGGGCGCCGGGACATTTCATCCGGCAACGACATTAAGGGCTTTGGGTCCGGAACCTTGGAAAGTCGCCTATGTTCAGCCGTCTCGTCGACCAACCGATGGTCGATACGGTGAGAATCCAAATCGGGTGCAACATTTTTACCAATTTCAGGTTTTGCTAAAACCGTCTCCCGACAACATTCAACAGCTCTATCTTGAAAGTATTTATGCTTTGGGGATTGATCCAAAATCTCATGATATCCGATTTGTTGAAGATGACTGGGAAAGCCCGACTTTAGGCGCTTGGGGACTGGGTTGGGAAGTCTGGTGTGATGGTATGGAAGTCAGCCAGTTTACATACTTCCAACAAGTCGGCGGCTTCGAATGTAATCCAATCTCCGGTGAGCTCACCTACGGGATGGAGCGCCTTGCCATGTATATTCAAGGCGTTGATAGTATGTTCGATTTGAAATGGAACAATGACGGCGTGACCTATGGCGATGTGTTCTTGCAAAATGAGCAGGAATTCTCGGCTTATAATTTTGAACATTCAAATGTCGATATCCTGTTGCGGCATTTTAAGGATGCCGAAATTCAGTGTCAGGAAATTCTGGACGCCGGACTAGCGTTGCCGGCGTATGATCAGTGCATGAAAGCCAGCCATGTGTTTAACCTTCTCGATGCACGCGGGGTTATTAGTGTGACGGAGCGGGCGGCTTATATTGGCCGGGTGCGGGCGCTCGCCAAAGGCTGTGCAACGCAATGGTTGCGCGGTCGCGGGCATCTGGCGGAGGGCGAATAAATGGCCGAATTGCTGTTAGAACTGTTCTCTGAGGAAATTCCTGCTCGGATGCAGAATAAAGCCGCGGCTGATTTGGCGCGGCTGGTTGGCGAGGGCTTGAAAGCGGCCGGGCTTACTTTTGATAATACGGCAGGCTATGTAACGGCCCGTCGGTTGACCGTTGTTGTCAGTGGCTTGCCGACAGCGCAGCCGGATGTCTCTGACGAACGCCGCGGCCCCCGTGTAGGTGCGCCGGATAAAGCGGTTGACGGTTTTCTGAAATCCGCAAACCTGAACCGGGATCAACTGGAAGAGCGTGAGACCGAGAAGGGCAACTTCTATTATGCGGTAATTGAAACCAAGGGACGGGATACCGCCGAGGTTTTACCCGATCTTCTGAGCAGCGCCATTTCAGCGTTGCATTGGCCAAAACCCATGAAATGGGGAAGCTATTCTGCGCGCTGGGTGCGTCCCTTGCATAACATGCTGTGCCTGTTTGGTGGCGCCGTCGTGGCGTTTGATTGGGAACATTTGACGGCGAATAATCAAAGCTATGGTCACCGGTTTATGGCTCCAGAGGCATTGGAAATTAAAGATTTTGCCGATTACCGAGTGAAAATGAAATCGGCATTTGTGGTTCTGGATGCGGCGGATCGGCGCACCATCATAAAACAGGACGCAACGCGACTGGCGACAGAAGAAGGCTTGTCCCTTATTGACGATCCAGCCCTTATAAGTGAAGTGGCGGGTTTGGTTGAATGGCCGGAAAGTCTTATCGGGTCAATTGACGCGCAATTTATGGATGTTCCGCAAGAGGCCTTGATTTCGGCGATGCGCAAACATCAGAAATATTTTTCGCTTCAGGATGAAACGGGCAAAATGGCGCCGCGCTTTATTGTAGTCGCGAATTTGCGGGCGGAAGATGGAGGAACACAAATCGTTGCCGGTAACGAGCGGGTCTTGAGTGCGCGACTTGCCGATGCCAAGTTCTTCTGGGATCTGGATCGAAAAAACACTCTTGAAAGTCGGGTGGACCAGCTGGAGAAGATTATTTTTCATGCGAAGCTTGGTACCGTCCGGCAAAAAATTTCTCGGGTCGTCGACCTCTGCGCTGCGATCGCGCCTTTTGTTCCGGATGCAGACCCAGCTCTTTGCGCCCGGGCAGCTTTGCTGGCGAAAGCGGATCTTTCTACGGAAATGGTCGGCGAGTTCGCGGATTTACAAGGCTTGATGGGTCGGTATTACGCGGAATATGACGGAGAAAAGACAGCCGTGGCCAAAGCAATTGAGGAGCATTACTCGCCTTTAGGCCCGAAAGACGATTGTCCCTCAGATCCGACCAGTGTTGTTGTCGCCCTGGCAGATAAAATCGATACCTTGGTTGGCTTTTTTGCGATTAATGAAAAACCGACGGGCTCGAAGGATCCATATGCTTTACGTCGGGCGGCTTTGGGCGTGATCCGGCTCGTGATTGAGAATAACCTTCGTTTATCGTTGCAAGATATTTTTGACGAAGCCGCAATTAAACCCCAGATCATTGATCATGTGTTTAATGTAAAAGATCTGTTGAAGTTCTTCGCTGACCGGCTGAAAGTACATTTGAAAGAGCAGAGCGTCCGTCATGATTATATAGAGGCGGCTTTCGCCGTTAGTGAGGACAAGAGTGATCTTGTCCGTCTGATGGCGCGGGTTGAGGCATTGTCGAGCTTCCTTGGATCGGACGACGGAGCGAATTTGCTCATCGCGTACCGTCGTGCCGCTAATATTCTCCGTATCGAGGAGAAGAAAGCAAAACCATTTGCCTACGCACCACCGGTTGATGAAGAACTGCTGACGGATCCGCTCGAGAGAGCACTTTATGAGCAGATCGAGAAAGTCAGTGGTCCTATTAACGGCGCGATCGCTTTCGAAAGATTTGAGGAAGCTGGAACCGCCATGGCAACTTTAAGAAAACCAGTTGATGATTTCTTTGAAAAGGTGACGGTCAACGTCGAGGAGCCTAAAATCAGGGTGAACCGGTTACGGCTTTTATCCAGCATTCGCAATTTACTAGGGCAATTGGCGGATCTGTCGAAAATAGAAGGCTAAAATTTACCTTTACCATATAAATATGACGTATTCGAAACCTGAAAGTAGGACTTGAAATGACGAAGTGGGTATATTCTTTTGGCGATGGCAAGGCGGACGGTACTGCAGAGATGCGGAATCTCCTCGGCGGTAAAGGGGCAAACCTTGCAGAAATGAGCAATCTCGGTTTGCCGGTCCCATCAGGTTTTACACTGACGACTGAGGTTTGTACGGCTTATCTCGACCAGAATGAAACTTATCCCGATACATTGAATGTTCAAGTCGGTGATGCTATTGCGCAAATAGAGCAATCGGTTGGCGGCGGCTTTGGTAATCCCGAGCAACCGCTTTTGGTGTCTGTTCGGTCCGGCGCCCGGGCGTCTATGCCGGGTATGATGGATACCGTCCTAAATTTGGGACTCAATGACGAAACCGTGGCGGGACTGGAAAAGCAAAGTGGCGATAAACGCTTTGCCTATGACAGCTATCGTCGGTTTATTCAGATGTATTCTGATGTGGTTCTTGGTGTTGATCATTATCACTTCGAAGAATTACTGGAAATATTGAAAGAAGAGAACGGCTATTTCCTTGATACGGATCTATTGGCGGATGACTGGGAAGTTCTCGTTGGACGCTATAAAGCCAAAGTAGAAGAAGAACTCGGTCGGCCTTTCCCGCAAAATGTACAGGATCAATTGTGGGGCGCGATTGGGGCGGTCTTCGGCTCGTGGATGAACCAACGAGCGATTACCTATCGCCGCTTACATGAAATTCCAGCAAGCTGGGGAACAGCAGTCAATGTCCAGGCGATGGTGTTTGGAAATATGGGCGATGATAGCGCAACCGGCGTTGCCTTTACCCGCGATCCGTCGACAGGCGCAAAATTGTTTTATGGGGAGTTTTTGGTCAACGCTCAAGGTGAAGATGTTGTTGCTGGTATTCGGACACCCCAGAATCTAACAAAACAATCCCGTCTGGATGCTGGCGCTAATGCGCTTTCCATGGAGGAGGTTTTTCCAGAAGTTTACGATCAGCTGGTGGCTGTCTATAAGCGACTTGAAGCCCATTACCAGGATATGCAGGATATTGAATTCACGGTTCAGCAGGGTAAACTTTGGATGCTGCAGACACGCTCCGGCAAACGGACGGCGAAAGCGGCTCTCAAAATCGCCATTGATATGGTCGATGAGGGGCTCATCGACAAAGAAGAAGCAATTAAGCGAATTGACCCGGCCTCCCTTGATCAGTTGCTGCATCCGACTTTGGATCCGGCCGCTGAACGGAACATTATAGCCCGCGGATTGCCGGCTAGTCCTGGTGCCGCCTCCGGCGAGATTGTCTTCAATAGTGATGAAGCTGAGAGTCTCGCCAATGACGGTAAATCTGTCATTTTAGTGAGAGTGGAGACGAGCCCCGAAGACATTCATGGCATGCATGCGGCGAAAGGAATTCTCACCAGCCGTGGCGGTATGACCAGCCATGCGGCCGTTGTCGCGCGTGGCATGGGTCGGGCTTGCGTCTCGGGTGCGGGGTCACTGAATATTGATTACAAGAACCAGACGCTGAGCGTTCTGGGTGAAACCTATAAAAAAGGCGACATTATCACCATTGATGGTGGTTGCGGTGAAGTAATGCTGGGCTCGGTCGACATGATCATGCCCGAAATGTCCGGCGAATTTGGTGAATTGATGTCCTGGGCCGACGAAGTCCGGCGGATGAAAGTTCGGACCAACGCGGAGACTCCGCTGGACGCGAAGACTGCCCGCAAATTTGGCGCTGAAGGTGTCGGACTTTGCCGGACGGAGCATATGTTTTTTGATGCCGATAGAATTGTTGCTGTGCGTCAAATGATTTTAGCCGAAGATCTGGCGGATCGTCAGGCGGCGCTTGCTAAACTCCTCCCGGTACAGCGAGCAGATTTTATCGAGTTGTTTAGGATTATGGCCGGGCTCCCCGTTACAATCCGGCTTTTGGACCCTCCATTGCACGAATTTCTACCAAAGACAGATGCGGAAATTGACAGTTTGGCAGAAGCGCTAGGCGCCGACGCGGGTAAATTGCGCCACCGTGCGCTTCAATTGCACGAGTTTAATCCAATGTTGGGGCATCGTGGTTGTCGGTTGGGTATCTCTTTCCCGGAAATCTACGAAATGCAGGCACGGGCAATTCTTGAGGCGGCTGCGGAAATTTCCAAGGAATTGGGAGAAACAGTTGTGCCGGAAATCATGATCCCATTAGTAGCAACCAAACGCGAGCTTGAGATACTAAAACAAAAAATTGAAGCCGTAGCTGATGCAGTGAAGGAAGAAAGTGGTAAATCTGTCGAGTATTTAATCGGTACCATGATTGAATTGCCGCGGGCGGCTTTACGCGCTGGAGATATCGCACAAGAAGCCGAGTTCTTCTCATTCGGTACCAATGACTTGACGCAAACTACCTACGGTATCAGCCGGGACGATAGCGGATCCTTCCTGGAAGATTATGTGAATCAAGGGATTTACGAAGTTGATCCCTTTGTCTCTTTGGATCAGGAAGGCGTGGGCGAACTAGTGGAAATAGCCGTCAAGCGCGGTCGGGAAACGCGAGAAGATATCAAGCTCGGTATTTGCGGCGAACATGGTGGAGATCCCAATAGTATTGATTTTTGTGAGCGGATTGGGCTGGATTATGTATCCTGTTCACCCTACCGCGTTCCGATAGCTCGACTGGCTGCTGCACAAGCTGCATTGGGATTGAAAAGAGTCTCAGAAGCTTGAGAAAGATAGAAAAAGCCCGGATTTTCCGGGCTTTTTTGTTGGTGCTATTCAATCACAATTCTGGGTCCTGATTGGCCCAGATTTTCTTCTATTTTTTCCTGAACGCGTTCACCGAGAGCTCTGTAAATAGCCGCATGAGTGCTGTCAGGTTCCGTCACCGTGATCGGCGTGCCGGCATCCGATGTTTTGCGAATATCCATATGTAGAGGCACCTCGCCAAGGAAATCTACGCCGAGTTCAGCAGCCGTTTCACGGGCGCCACCATGACCAAATATATCGGACCGCTCGCCGCACGAGGGGCACAGGAAGTAGCTCATGTTCTCAACAATTCCCATTACTGGAACATCAACTTTTCGAAACATATTCAAACCCTTGCGAGCATCAAGTAATGCGATATCTTGAGGCGTAGAGATGATCACAGCGCCCGTCAGGGGTACTTTTTGTGCCATGGTCAATTGCGCATCTCCTGTGCCTGGCGGCATGTCGACGACAAGTACATCCAATTCTCCCCAGGCAACATCAAATACCATTTGCTGAAGCGCGCTCATTATCATCGGTCCGCGCCAGATCATTGGTGTGTCTTCTTCCACCAAAAATCCCATGGACATGACTTTCAATCCCCATTTTTCCTTGGGAATGAGCTTCTTGCCATCTTTAGAATCGGGCTTTCCCGAAATTCCAAGCATCCGTGGAAGGGAAGGGCCGTAAACATCCGCATCCAGCATGCCGACTTTTAATCCCTGCGCCTGCAGGCCGAGGGCTATATTTACGGCACAAGTTGATTTTCCAACGCCGCCTTTACCCGAAGCTATGGCAACAATTGCGGCAACTCCGGGAACTTCCGGTTTCTGAGACGGCTGCTGCTGTTGCGGTGGTGGGGCTTTTGGAGCAGATGCAGGTGCAGCTGGAGCCTGTTCGGCGGTCATAACCGCACTGACAGAAGAAACACCGTTTAAAGCAAAGACTGCATCCTCACACTGCTTACGGACGATTTCCATCTCGTTTGCGTCGGCAGGGTTGATTTCCAGAGCGAATCCAATATTGCCGTCCTTGACGACTAAACCGCTGATAATTCCCAGTTCTACAACATTTTTGCCGGATTTCGGCTCAATAATCTTCTCCAGACAACTGAGAATGACCTGCTCATTTATCACTGACATGCTTGACAACTCCGACTTGAACACAAAATGGTTAGCGTAGGGCTTAGAATTACTTATGTTGGTACGTTGCAGAAATGTGCAGGGTGTCATATAACGCGACTACGTAAAGTTAGCAAACGCGCAAATCAGCGCAGTACAGAGGAGACACGATCTCATGCCTTGGAGCAATCAGGGTGGTAACGACGGAGGCTGGCAAGGCGGCGGTGGAAATCGCGGACCTTGGGGGCAGGGACCAAGTGGTCAGCAACCCCCCAATCTGGAAGATATCATTAAAAAAGGTCAGGAAAGATTTAAAGATGTCATTCCGGGTGGAGGCGGCGGAAAAATTGGATTACTGATTGTTCTGCTCGTCGCCATCACGGCATGGCTGCTGAGCGGATTCTATAAAGTCGAGACAACAGAACAGGGAGTGGTCTTACGATTCGGCAAATGGATCACTACGACACAACCAGGGCTGAACTATCATTACCCGTATCCGATCGAAACCGTTCTGACACCGCAAGTAACAAAAATCAACTCGGTTGAAGTCGGTTTTCGCGCGACGCGTAATGGCGGCACAGCACCGGTTGAAGCCGAAAGCCTGATGTTGACCGGCGATGAAAATATTGTTGATGTCGGGTTTACGGTCCTTTGGAAGATCAAGGATGCCGGAAAATATCTGTTTAATGTGAACGACCCTGAGCAGACCATCAAGGCCGTTGCGGAAAGCGCTATGCGTGAAGTCATTGGCAGGACAGACCTGACGGCAGCAATTACCGAAGGACGTTTGCTGGTTGAAACTGAAGTGCGTAAGCGTTTGCAGGAAGTCTTGGATGAGTATGGGACGGGCGTTGATGTTGCCCAGGTACAACTGAAAAATGCGGAGCCACCTAACCAGGTTATCGCGTCTTTCCGTGATGTGCAGGCAGCGGAAGCCGACAAAGAACGGGCGCAAAATGAAGCGCTGGCTTATTCCAATGATATCATACCCCGGGCCCGTGGTCGGGCAGAGCAAGTGCGCCAGCAAGCCGAAGGTTATAAACAGCAGGTAATCGCTGAAGCGACAGGTGAGGCAGCGCGCTTTATCTCCATTTACGATGAGTATGTGAAGGCACCGTATGTGACCCGTCAGCGGATCTATCTTGAAAGTCTTCAGGAAGTCTTTACCGGCAAGAAGAAGATAATAATCGACGGCGGTACAACAGGTGGCACAGGTGTTGTGCCATATCTGCCGCTGACTGAATTGCAAAAAGGAGTGACCAACAAATGAACAGAACATTCCTAACAGTCATTGCAATTTTGGTGGTCGCCGGTGGCTTCGTTGCGGCAAGCTCAATGTTTACTGTGTACCAATCTGAGCAAGCTATTGTTATGCAATTCGGTAAGCCACAGAAAGTTATCCAGGAGCCGGGTTTACAGTTCAAGATACCGTTTGTTCAAGATGTTGTCTTTGTCGATAAGCGGGTTTTGTCGGTCAGTACAAACCGTGAAGAAATTGTCACGTTGGACCAGAAGCGTCTGATGGTGGATAGTTTTGCGCGTTTCCGGATCGCCAATCCCTTGCTATATTATCAGTCGTTTGGGAACATTCAAATTGCCTATCAGCGCTTGGAAACAATCCTGAACTCGCAATTGCGACAAAATTTGGGCCGCCAGATCCTGACAAACATTGTGTCTGGTGAACGGTCAAATTTGATGAACCAGATCAAGACGCAAGTGAATGTAGAAGCGAAAGCATCGGGCATTGAAGTCGTGGATGTGCGAATTGTCCGTGCTGACCTGCCGCAGGAAAACAGTGAAAAAGTTTTCGAAAGAATGCGGTCACAGCGTGAGCAAGAAGCCAAGGAGATCCGCGCGACGGGTGCGGAAATTGCGCAGCGTATCAAAGCTAATGCCGACAGGCAACGGACGGTCTTGATTGCGGAAGCACAACGGGATTCCGAGATCCTTCGGGGTACTGGTGATGGTGAGAAGAACCGTATCTTTGCGGAAGCATTTGGTAAGGATCCCGACTTTTTCTCCTTCTACCGGTCCATGCAGGCGTATCGGGAATCAATCTCTGATGACGATACCTCCATGGTCTTGTCGCCAGATTCAGAATTTTTCCGGTTCTTTGATCAGGAAAACGTGAATCCAGATAAAGCAAACTAATTTCTGTTTTTTGGTAAGGCCCGCAAATTTTTTTGCGGGCCTTTTCATTTGGAGGTCACGTGTTATCCGATTTTATTTTAGCAGGCGCACTCATTTTGTTTATTGAAGGTGCTCTTTATGCGCTTTTTCCCGATGGCATGAAGAAAATGATGATCTCCGTCCTTGAAACGCCCAGTCATATTTTACGCATATTTGGCCTTATCGCGGCGATAGCTGGCGTTGCCATTGTATGGGTTTTGCGTGGATAGGACCCTCAGACGAAGCTATTTTCACAGTTTCGAGAGTTAACCACTATTCTTTCGCTTATGTATGTACATTACACATTTTCGCCTTATTTGATTTCTAGGTAACTATCCAGAGTGCATTCGCGGTATTTAACCGGTTGGAAGCAAGTTGTGTCATCAGTTGTTCTTCTGCCCGCAGTATGGCTATATATGGATCGTCATTGGCAGGTGGTGTAAATCGGAGGAAATAGAGTCTTGTATAATAGATATTCAGAGTTGCCGAAAAAGGCAGAAGTCAGAGCGCGAAGCCTGGAAAATCATGTTTCTCGAGAGAGAAAATACGGTTTGTTCGTCCTCTCGGCTGTAACAGTCTTCGTTTTTACAGTTGGTCTTGCATTGAATGCTAAAGCGCGTGGTGCTCCGGAAAGCTTTGCTGATCTGGTGGAGCAATTGTCACCAGCTGTTGTCAATATTTCGACGACACAAACTGTTAAAGCCGGCGGAGGCGGCGGTGCCCCGCAATTACCTGAAGGTCATCCTTTTGAAGATTTTTTCAAGGACTTTGGACCAAAGGGTAAAGACGGAGAGCGGAGCAGAAAGGCGACTTCGTTGGGATCCGGATTTGTTGTGGATGCGAAGGCCGGATATGTCATTACGAATAACCATGTGATTGATGGTGCTGATGAAATTACGGTTGTTTTCACTGATGGTGAAAAGCTCCCTGCAACGCTAGTAGGAACGGACCCCAAAACAGATATCGCTGTTTTGAAAGTTGATCCCAATGGTCATAAGCTTGTCGGCGTGAGCTGGGGAGATAGTGAAAAATCCCGTGTGGGTGATTGGGTGTTAGCCATTGGCAATCCCTATGGATTAGGCGGGACGGTAACCGCTGGAATTATCTCCGCGGATAATCGCGATATACGGTCTGGTCCTTATGACGACTATATTCAAACAGACGCTTCTATTAACAAAGGTAACTCTGGCGGTCCCTTGTTTAATATGGACGGTGAGGTAATCGGAATTAATACGGCTATCTTCTCACAATCAGGCGGCAGTATCGGAATTGGCTTTTCAATTCCTTCACAACTAGCGGAACCTGTCGTCAAGCAATTGATCGAATTTGGTAAAACACGCCGTGGATGGCTTGGCGTCGTTATTCAACCTGTAACCGAAGAATTTGCCGAAAGCCTCGATCTCAAGAGCACGGACGGAGTATTGGTTGCCGGCGTTCCTGAAGAAGGCCCCGCCTTTAAAGCAGGTATCAAGGCTGGTGATGTAATCTTGGAGTTTAATGGTGAAGTAGTTGCGGAGCCGCGAGAGCTTTCCCGTTTGGTGGCGGATACAAAAGTTGGATCAAAAGTAACGGTCGACTTATGGCGCAACGGCGAGAAAAAAGAAGTATCTGTTGTTCTTGGAGAGCTTGAAAAAGCCGAGACTCAAATGGCCGCTGTGTCGCCTGCCGAAGTTGAAGACGGAAAAACCGTCGAAAAGCTTGGGATGGAACTGGCCACCGTTAATGATGGCCTTCGGAAGAAATTTAACTTAGGTGCCACCGCTGAAGGTGTCGTCATTACGAATGTTGATCCAGCTTCTGAAGCGGCAGAGAAAGATATTCGCCCTGGAGATATCCTTTTGGAAGTTCAGTTGGAACCAGTCTCAACGACGGATCAAGTGAAGTCGCAGCTTAAAGCCATTGCCGATACAGATAAGAAGTCAGTGCTGATGCTGCTTAAACGGGGTCAAAATTCACGGTTTGTTGCGTTGAGCTTGGGTAAAGACAAGGGATAAGAGCATCCCGAAAAGTAAGGGCGCCCATCATACCGATGCGGCGCCCTTTTTTATGCGTGAACGAATTCCGCTGAACTGTAACCTTGAAAATAAAGAAGTGTGGTTAGGTCACCATGCCGTATTTGTGCATCGGCTGCCGCTGCTGCTTTTGGCTTCGCATGAAAGGAAACTCCAAAGCCCGCGGCTTCTATCATAGGAATATCATTTGCGCCGTCGCCAACAGCCATGGTCAATCTTCTCTCAATGGATTTCTCTTCCATTAAACGGAGCAAAGTATCGAGTTTTGCTTGCGAGTTCAAAATCGGTTCCGCGGCGACGCCGGATAGGACACCATCTTCGAACAGGAGTTCATTACTTAAATCCATATGAAAGCCTACGGCTTCTTTCACACGGCTGGTAAAGAAAGTGAAACCACCAGATACAAGCGCCGTATATACTCCGTTTGACGTCAGGGTTTTGAGAAGCGTTCTTGCACCTGGCATCAAGGCGACACGATCTTTGTAAACTTGCTCCAATACGTCTTCTTGAAGGCCTTTGAGCATAGCGACACGGGCGCGAAAAGCATCATTAAAATCCAACTCCCCGTGCATTGCCTTTTCAGTTATCGCGGAAACTTCGGTTTTCAGGCCGACAAAATCTGCAATCTCATCAATACATTCTACCGTGATTATTGTACTATCCATATCCGCAAGGAATAACTGCTTCCGTCGATGCTCAGCCGGTTGAAAACTATAGTCTATGTCCTGGAGTAAGGCGTCTGTTGATAAATTGGAAATTACATCATGATGGTCAGCTGTCCTCAGGGTGATGTCGCAGGCGATCTTTTCATGCAGCCATCTGATGTCCAGAATCTCGCAGTTGGCAGCACTTAGCTTTGCCATCACCTCGTCAGCAAGATTGCGCATTGACGCGGGCGCTGTATGATCAGCAACTAAAGTTAATACTGAATTTTTAGCCATCATTACGACAGATCGTCTCCATATGGATACTAAGGTTATTCCCATAATTCGGCAGGAAGGATGCCTTCTTTTAGCAGGGCCAACGGCAAGCGGCAAATCCGCATTGGCCGTTGCGATTGCGCAAGAATTTGACGGTGTCATAATTAACGCAGATAGCATGCAAATTTATAGTGGATTGCATGTTTTAACAGCCCGTCCTAGCCCAGAGGAAGAGGCTGCTGCCCCTCATCGCCTCTATGGTATATTAGCTCCAGAAGACTATTGTACTGCTGCCAGATGGCGAGATATGGCTCTGACAGAAGTTGAGTCAGCGCGGAATGCGGGCAAGCTGCCGATTGTTGTTGGTGGTACTGGTTTGTATTTTGATATTCTGACGAAGGGCATAGCGGAAGTTCCGAAAATATCGGAGGATCTCCGAGCGCGGCTTCGCGACAAGCAACAGTTAGAAGGCAATGCGGTTATCCATGCCATGTTGCGCGAAAAAGACCCTGCTATGGCGGAAACTCTTAATGAAGGTGATACGCAACGGTTGCTACGGGCGCTAGAAGTCGTAGAAGAGACGGGTATTCCTCTTGGGGATTGGCATCGGAAAGCACCGAATGGTCCTATATTAGAGGGTGCGCGACTATGGCTCGCGCTCACACCGGAACGGCAATGGTTGTATGATCGGTGTGACCGACGCCTTGATTGGATGATTGAGTTTGGGAGTGCCTTAGATGAAGTGAGGGAACTGCGAAATCGCCGACTTGATTCAACCTTACCGGCACTGAAGGCACTGGGTGTTCCGGAACTTATCCAGTTTATTGACGGTGAAATGGAGTTGGAGGCCGCAGTAAACCGGATAAAAATGCTCACGAGGCGCTATTCAAAACGTCAATTGACATGGGTTCGGAATAAGATGTGCGAAGCTAAATTGTCTTCCGCGCAAGATTTGGAAAGTTTAAAGGTAGAATTCTTTCCATTTATTCGCCGTTTTTTGTTGACCTGAGGGTTTTGACGAGCTAGGTTCCGCAAATTGGCGGTCCATGGGAAACCATGAGATGAGCTAGGAATCGCCCGGGAATTACTCGGGCGCATTTTTTTCATGTTCTTTCAGTTAGAACAAAGCAGACAGATTAGGAAAAGCCGATGGCTAGCCAGAAGATGACAGGAGCGGAAATCGTAATAAAGGCCTTAACGGATCAAGGCGTGGAAGTGATTTTTGGATACCCTGGTGGCGCCGTCCTTCCACTTTATGACGAGCTTTTCAAACAAAATAGCATTCGGCATATTCTGGTGCGCCAGGAAGGCGGCGCGGTTCATGCAGCAGAAGGCTATGCGCGATCAACCGGTAAGCCTGGTGTTGTCCTTGTTACATCGGGGCCTGGTGCAACAAATGCGGTCACAGGTCTTGCTGATGCATTGATGGATAGTATTCCTATTATCTGTCTGACAGGGCAGGTGGCAACCCACATGATCGGAAATGATGCTTTTCAAGAAGCAGATACCGTTGGGATTACGCGACCGGTTACCAAACATAATTACCTGGTTAAAGACGCCAATGATATGGCGCGGACAATCCATGAGGCTTTCTATGTTGCAACCAATGGCCGGCCAGGTCCGATTGTTGTCGATTTGCCGAAGGATATTCAGCTTTCGGAAGGCACTTACCAACCACCTGGAATGATCAAGCACAAAAGTTACAAACCGGTTGTCAAAGGCGATCTAAAGGCGATCAAAGCAGCCGTTAAATTGATTGCCGGTGCCAAAAAGCCAGTATTTTATTCTGGGGGTGGCGTTATTAACTCCGGCCCTAAAGCCTCCAAGTTGCTTACGCAATTCGTTCGTATGACAGGATACCCGATTACGAACACTTTAATGGGGCTGGGTGCCTACCCGGCCTCGGATAATCAGTTTCTGGGCATGTTGGGAATGCATGGCACATATGAAGCAAATCATGCGATGCATGATTGTGACGTGATGGTGTGTATTGGCGCTCGTTTTGATGACAGGATCACCGGTCGGTTAGATGCGTTTTCTCCCCACTCAAAAAAAATCCATGTGGATATTGATCCTTCATCGATCAATAAGAATATTTCGGTCGATATTCCGATCGTTGGCGATGTAGGGCATGTTCTTGAAGATATGATCAAGATCTGGAAATCTGAAGTTCACAAACCTGATACAAATGCCCTTAAAAAATGGTGGGCTGAAATTGAAGGTTGGCGCTCTGTGGATTGCCTGAAGTTCGTACAAAAAGGTAAATTTATTAAGCCGCAATATGCTTTGTCGCGCCTCAATGAGCTGACGAAAGGCATGGATCGATACTTCACGACAGAAGTTGGACAGCATCAGATGTGGGCCGCTCAATATCTGGAATTTGATGAGCCAAACCGCTGGATGACATCGGGAGGGCTTGGTACCATGGGATACGGGCTTCCAGCTGCAATGGGTGTGCAAATCGCGCATCCGGACTCTTTGGTGGTCGATGTGGCTGGTGAAGCTTCTACGATGATGAACATTCAGGAAATGTCGACTATCCTTCAATACCGATTGCCGGTCAAAATATTCATTCTGAATAATGAGTATATGGGAATGGTGCGGCAATGGCAGGAACTTCTGCATGGTGGCCGCTATTCGGAAAGTTATATGGAAAGCTTGCCGGATTTCGTAAAACTGGCGGAAGCTTTTGGGTCCACTGGATTGCGTTGTACAGACCCCTCAAAAGTCGATGACTGCATTAAGGAGATGTTGGCGATCGATGGCCCCGTATTGGTCGATATGGTCGTCGATAAGGAAGAAAATGTCTATCCAATGGTTCCATCCGGTGCAGCGCATAACGAGATGCTGCTCGGCGGTGAACAGGACAACGAAGGGCCTAAGGTTACGTCCGACGGATTATCATTGGTTTAGGCAAAAATTGCTACACGCGAAAAGCTATGGATTTAAGCAAGACGCTGGGTTAAAAGAGACCCGCGTTTGCAGAAGGAATGCTATGTAATGGGTCACGATACCGAAATTTTTCGTCATACTATTTCCGTTCTTGTTGATAATGAGTTCGGCGTACTCGCTCGCGTGGTCGGATTATTCTCCGGGCGCGGATACAATATTGAAAGTCTGACTGTTGCGAAAGTGGATGATCAAGACAATCTATCGCGTATTACTATTGTAACCTCCGGAACATTGATGGTTATTGAGCAGATTAAGGCGCAATTGAACAGGCTTGTTCCTGTACATAAAATATCTGACCTGACCGTTGAGGGCCCAAGTGTTGAACGGGAAATGGCATTGGTCAAAGTTATTTGTAAAGGTGAAAAACGCGTAGAAGCGCTGCGGATGGCCGACATATTCAGAGCGAGAGCGATTGATACCACTGAGGATTCGTTTATTTTCGAAGTTACGGGCGTACGCGACAAAGTCAAAGCCTTTATCGCTTTGATGGAGCCGCTCGGAAAAGCAGAAGTTTGTCGGACAGGCGTGGTCGCTATTCGGCGAGGTATAGACACCATCTGACCAGATGGAACAAGTAAACATTATTCAAACAAAGCTATCAAATTAGAAGGAAGATGAAGATGCGCGTTTATTACGACAGCGATGCCGATGTAAATCTGATCAAAGGTAAAAAAGTTGTCATCGTTGGCTACGGAAGCCAGGGGCATGCCCATGCAAACAATCTGAATGATTCAGGTGTAAAGGAAGTTGCTGTTGCATTGCGTGAAGGTTCTTCTTCTGCAGCAAAAGCTGAAGCGGCAGGCCTTACAGTAATGACACCAGTAGATGCAGCTAAGTGGGCTGATGTCGTCATGATGTTGACACCGGATGAATTGCAGGCTGATATCTACGAAATGGATCTTGCGCCAAATATGAAACCAGGTGCTGCTCTCGTCTTTGCTCATGGTTTGAATATACATTTCAATTTGATTGAAGCTCGCGGTGATCTGGACGTATTTATGATTGCTCCGAAAGGTCCTGGGCACACGGTACGGTCTGAATATCAGCGTGGTGGCGGTGTTCCATGTCTTGTTGCTGTTCATCAGGACAGCTCTGGTAACGCGTTGGAAATAGCGCTTTCCTATGCTTCTGCAATCGGTGGTGGTCGTGCCGGTGTCATTGAAACATCCTTTAAAGAAGAATGTGAAACTGACCTGTTCGGTGAGCAAGCCGTTCTTTGTGGTGGACTCGTAGAATTGATCCGAGCCGGCTTTGAAACACTTGTCGAAGGTGGATATGCGCCGGAAATGGCATATTTCGAGTGCTTGCATGAAGTTAAGCTAATTGTTGACCTGATTTATGAAGGCGGTATTGCCAATATGAATTACTCCATCTCCAATACAGCTGAGTATGGTGAGTATGTGACGGGGCCACGTATTATCACGGCTGAAACCAAGGCAGAAATGAAGCGCGTTCTGGATGATATCCAAACAGGTAAATTCACCCGCGACTTCATGCTGGAAAATAAAGTTCGTCAGACAAGCTTCAAAGCTATTCGGGCGCGCAACGATGCCCATCCAATTGAAGAGGTTGGCGCACGTCTTCGGGCCATGATGCCGTGGATTGCTGAAGGTCGTTTAGTCGATAAAGCTAAAAACTAATATTACAAATAGTTACTCAGACAAAGCCGGCATTTATGTCGGCTTTGTTATGTTCAGCCTCTACACACTCTGCTATGCTAGCATCTGCTATCTTTGTCTTTCATAAAGAGAGTATTAAGATTAACGGAATTTACGCAAATGATCGCTTCCGAAGAGAAATCATTTGCCTGAAAGCCTTGAAAAATCGTAAGTAAGTTTATTGAAAAAGGTTGGAAAAAATTAACTATCTTCTGCGATAAACATTAGGCTGTCGTAATAGCTTGTCTGTATAAAGCGTCGTTATGGCATAGTAAAATAATATCAGTACTAGGAAAAACAGGGCATTTAGTTCAATTTTTCCAAGCAAGAATTGAGTGCCTGATAGTATTTCGGTATTGGATTTTGGGGGCAGTCATTGCGTCCAGTTGAAATTGGTGAATGAGGCGAATTAATGTTTTCCAGATTACTCGGATGGATGTCTGCCGATATGGCGATAGACCTTGGTACAGCTAATACGCTGGTATATGTAAAAGGTCGGGGTATTGTCCTGAACGAACCGTCAGTTGTGGCGATTCTTCATAACAAAGGCAAAAAGCAAGTTCTAGCTGTCGGCGACGAAGCTAAAATGATGTTGGGCCGTACGCCTGGAAACATTGAAGCCATCCGGCCACTACGGGACGGCGTGATTGCTGATTTCGAAATTGCCGAAGAAATGATCCGGCATTTTATTCATAAAGTGCATAAGCGTCGTAGCTTCGCCCGGCCTTTAATTATTATTTGCGTACCTTCCGGATCAACAGCAGTGGAACGTAAAGCGATTAAGGAAGCCGCTGAAAATGCGGGCGCTCGCCAGGCGATCCTGATCGATGAACCGATGGCAGCCGCGATTGGCGCCGGTCTACCAGTTACTGAGCCTACCGGGTCCATGGTCGTCGATATAGGTGGCGGAACTACTGAAGTAGCTGTGTTGTCACTTGGCGGCATTGTTTATTCAAAAAGCGTCCGGGTAGGCGGCGACAAGATGGATGAAGCGATCATCGCTTATATCCGTCGCAATCATAATTTACTTGTTGGGGAAAGCTCTGCTGAACGGATCAAGAAAATGATCGGCTCTGCCTGTCCGCCTGAGGACGGTAATGGGGAAACCATGGAAATTCGGGGCCGAGATCTTATGAACGGGGTACCGAAAGAACTTGTGATCAGTGAGCGTCAAGTGGCGGAAGCTCTTGCCGAGCCAGTGGGTGCTATTATTGAGGCCGTTAAAGTCGCATTGGAACATACAGCTCCGGAATTGGCTGCAGATATTGTGGACAAAGGGATCGTTCTGACAGGCGGCGGCGGATTGCTTGGAAATTTCGATCATGTGCTGCGTCACGCAACCGGATTGCCAGTTTCCATCGCTGAAGAACCACTGTCCTGCGTCGCTATAGGGACAGGTCGGGCGCTTGAAGAACTTAAAACGCTCCGTCACGTATTAAGCGGCGAAACACGCAGCTTTTAATTTGCTGACGTAAAACTAAAATTACCACTGGAGTGCAGGTGAATGGCACCTCGACAAGGAAAAGTATTTAATCTGGCATGGCCGCTGAAAACGATTGTTCAGCGGTTTGCCTTTTTAGCCCTCGTCGCAATTTCCATTGCTTTGCTTTTCATAGGTAAGGCCAATATTGTCGGCATCGACAAACTTCGTATGGCGACGGCAGATGTTGCAGCTCCAATACTCGCGACAATATCGCAGCCAGTAGATGCCTTCAATCAGGCAGTAGCACGCCTTCAAAAACTTACTAATATTGTTGAAGAAAATGAACGTTTGCGGGAAGAAAATTCCCGCTTGTTGAAATGGCAGGCTGTTGGCCGCTCTCTTTCTCAGGAAAACGAAAACTACCGGCAACTTCTCAATGCTCTTTCAGATCCACTCGTTCTTCCGATTACTGCGCGAGTTGTTGGAGATTCCGGGGGACCGTATGTAAGAACGCTGCTGTTAAGCGCAGGAAGCCGCGATGGTGTGCGCATTGGCCAAGCTGTTGTTGGGCCTTTGGGATTGGTTGGACGTATCTCTGAAGTTGGAGAACGGTCTGCCCGTGTTTTGCTGCTGACAGATTTGAACTCACGCATACCTGCAGTTTTGGAAAATTCTCGCCACAAAGGAATTCTTGTCGGAGATAACTCGACTTCTCCAGCGCTGGAGTTTTTGCCAAACACAGCGGTGGTTGCGGCCGGTGATCGAATTGTTACTTCTGGGGATGGGGGTATGCTACCTGCCGGGAGACCAATTGGTATCGTATCTTCTGTTTCCGAAAGCAAAATACGTGTTCAGACATTTACGGATTGGAGCAGGCTGGAATATGTCAGTGTACTTCGATATGATTTACCTGGCATGAGCAGCCCCGAAGAAAATCCTGGTGATATGGGCGAAAGCAGATTGGGTGGAAAGTGACCCCTACAATAGCATATCAGCTTAATCGGTTGCTGCGCGGAAGTACCCCTTTCGTCCTTACACTCCTGTTAGCTTTGCTTAGCGTTGTCCCTACTGGTATATCGGGGTTTGCGGTTGTTACACCGGCATTTGTATCGATTTCAGTATTCTATTGGAGCATTCACCGGCCCTATTTAATGTCGGCCCCGCTCGTCTTTCTTATTGGAATTTTCTCGGATTTCCTCACGGGTGCTCCCTTGGGCTTGACTTCTTTAATGTTACTGATTGTCCACGGAATTGCGCTTTCGCAGCGACGCGTATTTATTGGAAAGGCTTTTTTACTGACGTGGTGGGGGTATTTGCTGGTTGCCTTTGGTATTTCCGTTATTAGCTGGCTAGTTACCTGTTTGTACTCACTTACCCTAATCCCGTTGACGCCGATCATGACTCAATTTCTTCTGACGTTGCTGGTGTTTCCTCTCTGCGCTTGGGGCTTTGGGTTTTTGCAGAACAGCCTTCTGAGGCATACCTAAATGGCTAATGATCAACATAAAGAAAAGGGTCGTTTATTTACGCGACGCGCGCTGATGATGGCAGGCGGGCAGGCTGCTTTGATGTCAGCTCTCGCTGGCCGATTATATTATCTTCAAGTCCTCCATTCCGACCAGTATACGACGATGGCCGACGAAAATCGGATGAATATTCAATTGCTGGCACCGCTTCGCGGCCAGATCGTCGATCGGTTTGGTGTGGAAATTGCCAGCAATCGCCATAATTATCGCGTTGTCTTAATCCCGGAGCAAACCAAAAGTGTTGAAGATACGCTCGAAGCTTTGGCACAATTTGTTCCTTATGAAGAAATTGACCTTGAGCGTGTTCTTAAGGAAGTAAAGAAAAAGCGAAGCTTTGTACCAATTCCGGTTGTTGATAATCTCACCTGGGACCAATTTGCGCGGATCAATGTACATAGCCCGGACTTGCCGGGTATCCAAATGGATGTGGGCGCCACCCGGAACTACCCATATGGCGAGTTATTCGCTCATATTGTTGGATATGTTGGCGCAGTGTCAGAAAAAGATCTGCAGACATTGGAGGCAGACCCTCTCCTCGAACTACCAGAATTTCGCATTGGTAAAAGTGGCATAGAAAAATTTTATGATAAGCCGCTGCGCGGGAAAGCCGGATATAGTCGTGTCGAAGCAAATGCCTATGGGCGAATTATCCGTGAGTTGAACCGCGAGGAGGGAACGCCGGGTACCGAAGCCGTTCTGACCATCGATAAGAAGTTGCAAGAATTTACTGCGAAACGTATGGGCGCAGACAGTGCCGCTGCCGTTGTCATGGATATACATACTGGTGATATCCTGTCGATGGTATCCGTGCCATCCTTTGACCCCAATGCATTTGCCAATGGGATCAGCAGTAAAGAGTGGAAAGAGCTGGTCTCAAATTCCAAACGGCCACTTGGAAACAAAGCGATCGGCGGGCAATACCCTCCGGGATCTACCTTTAAGATGATTGTCGCACTAGCTGCATTGGAAACAGGCGTAATTACCGATAGTCATGAAGTGTTCTGCAGAGGACATACAAATTTAGGCAAACACCGCTTTCATTGTTGGAAACGTGGTGGGCATGGAAAATTGAACCTTGAGAATGCAATTTCTCAATCTTGCGATATCTATTTCTACGATATTGCACGAAAGGTAGGCGTTGATCGTATCGCAGAGATGGCTCACAGATTTGGACTTGGCGAGAAATCGGATATTGATATTTTAGGTGAGCGCGCAGGCTTAATCCCAACCAAAGCATGGAAATATGCGGTACAGGGTGTGAAATGGCAACTGGGTGAAACCTACAATACCGGGATCGGTCAAGGGTTTGTCTTGACCACTCCACTGCAGCTCGCCGTAATGACCGCTCGCCTGGCAAATGGCGGAAAAGTTGTCAAGCCGAGATTGGTCCGGACTGTCGGTGGACGGGATACAGATGCTCTACTGCTCGGTGAGACAAATGTCGAAGAATTTCCTTCAATTGGTATTACGCCTTCATCTCTCAGGACTGTGCTTCGGGGAATGAATAAAGTGGTGAATGGTAAGCGGGGTTCTGCGCGCGCGGCTAAGATAAAGACAGAAGGCTGGGAGATGGCCGGAAAAACCGGTACAGCTCAGGTTCGCCGAATATCAAAGAAAGAACGAATTGAGGGTGTTCGTAAAGCTCATGAAAGACCATGGGAAGAGCGGGATCATGCCTTATTCGTTGGATTTGCGCCCTATAACGACCCCAGATATGCCGTAGCGGTTATTGTTGAGCATGGGGGGAGCGGGTCAAAAGCTGCTGCACCTATCGCTCGTGATTTGCTGCAAGAAACTTTACGTCTGGACCCTTTGAGACGCCCGAGCCACGATGTTCTTGCGCGGCGGAAGCCCGGAGGGACAGATGCTTAGGGAACTCGGCGAGAAAAATGTCTCCATACCTCTGACACAAAAAATATGGGATATGAATTGGGGTTTCATATTGCTGATTTGCGCGACGGCCTCTGTTGGTTTCTTGATGCTTTACTCAGCAGCTAGTGGAAATCTGGAGCCCTGGGCCTCCCGCCAAATGATGCGTTTTGGTACCGGTTTGGTACTTATGTTTGTTGTCGCGTTGGTTGATATCCGAATTTGGCTCAACCTTGCTTATCCTCTTTATGCTGTGGCTCTTCTTATGCTTGGGGCTGTAGAGATAATGGGGGTTGTCGGCATGGGCGCGCGTCGATGGGTCGAGATTGGACCCATCCAGCTGCAGCCTTCCGAAATTATGAAGATTACGCTGATAATGGCGATTGCGCGCTACTTTCATAATATTGGGCTGGAGGATGTCAGGAAAATTCGTTGGCTCATACCGCCACTGCTACTTGTAGCGGCACCAGTGGCCCTCGTGCTACGGCAGCCAGACCTTGGCACCGCTTTGTTATTGATCGCTGGGGCAGGGATCGTCTTTTTTGTCGCTGGTGTTAGCTTGTGGATGTTTGCGGCGGTGGTTGGCATCGCGGTGCCGGCGATCTTTTTCGGATATCAATTTCTTCATGAGTATCAGCAAAAACGTATCCTGACATTCCTGAACCCTGAAAACGACCCTTTAGGTGCCGGTTATCATATTCTTCAGTCAAAAATTGCTCTGGGGTCTGGCGGGGTTTTTGGCAAGGGATTGTTGCAGGGGACACAAAGCCATCTGAACTACTTACCGGAAATGCGGACGGACTTTATCTTTAGCATGCTTGCCGAGGAATTTGGCATGATCGGCGGGTTACTTCTGTTTGCCTTGTATGTTCTCCTCATTGCGTATGGATATGCCATAGCCTATCGGTCGCGAAACCATTTTGGTAAGCTGCTGGCAATTGGTATGGCAGGCGTCTTCTTCCTTTATATCTTTATTAACGTGGCAATGGTGATGGGTTTAGTTCCTGTCGTCGGTGTCCCATTGCCGCTCATCTCATATGGCGGTACCGCAATGCTCACGCTGTTAGTCAGCTTTGGCTTGATTATGAGCGTATACTTGCATCGTGATGTTGATATCCCTGGTAAACGGTAGAAGAAGGTACGTCATCAGTAACTTGATATAGAATCAGTTTGTGGTAATTAACCATAACCAAAGAATATTTAACAATAGTGCCGTAAATTAACTATATCGTTTATCCGTAACGTATGATTTATAGGCGAAAAAAAGACGCTCCGATATTCCTCGTACCTTCTGAGATAAGGGATTGAAGTAGCCGTCATTCTACAAAATAGTGATTTAGTTTCAAAGGGTTGTGGCGGCGCTATTATATTTGGCTGAAAAAATTAACCATAATGCCTGCTGTTGACTTATCCACAGTTTAAATCGTATAAATAGAGCATAAACATACGAAAATTTTATGCTTTTTTTTAATTATATTTCTAGCGACATAATAAGTTGAGTGGGAAATGGTACAATGAAAAAACTTTTAGCGACCTTAGCAATTATAGCTTTCACAGCCACGAGCGCACAAGCAGCCGTGATTACTAAATTAACCGATAACTTCGACAATGAGGGAACTCCACAGGCTAATTACGCGGGCTTCACCAATTGGGATATCACAGAAGGCTCTGTCGATCTTGTTGGACCGGGTTACTTTGCGCATCTTTGCCGCGAAGCCCTTGGGAATAGCTGCGTCGATCTGGATGGCTCTACGGGTAACGCTGGCGTAATGACAACGAAAGACGAGTTTGCAGCTGGTACATATGATGTATCCTTTTGGATTTCCGGAAATCAGCGCAGTGGATCTGACGTAGTGGAGTTTTTCTTCGGTGATTACGCGGAAACATTTGAGCTCGCTTTTAATGACCCTTGGCAATTGATCGAGAGAACGATCACAGGGGGCGGTGGACCTAAATTTGGTTTTGAATGTGCTGATGGAGATAATATTTGCGCTGTTATTGATGACGTAGAGATAAAAGTTTCAGCGGTTCCACTTCCAGCAGCATTACCTCTTTTTGGGGCTGCATTATTGGGTATAGGTTTGCTAAGCCGTCGCAAAAAAGCGAAAATGCTACAGACTAGCTAACGTTAGTCAGATTTTGAAATCAGGCGGTCTTTAGGACCGCCTTTTTTTATTTTGTAGGCTTACGCGGTTCAGTGCAGTTTCTCTTGCACCGCCATTGTCATTCAGGTAAATTCTCAACCCTTCAAGAACTGCTTGTTTGCGGTCTCTGGGGGCGCTTAGCTCAGTCGGTAGAGCAGCTGACTCTTAATCAGCGGGTCACAGGTTCGAACCCTGTAGCGCCCACCATATTTTTCAATGACTTACATACAGTTTCGCCTTACACACATTTCGTTAGGTAAGCGTTAGGTAAGCTTCGACGGCAATTTTATTGCTGATTTCACTTTACCCGAAGCCTTTCATTGTTCAGGCTGTGCCCTCCAGAGGGAGGATGATATGGGCCATATTCGGCTTGGCACGTTACCGCGATCCAAGAAGTGGCGGAATGTTGTCGAATTGCTCGACACGAACGCACCATTGGATGAGGTGGCTGCGGCAGCGGCAAAGGCGTCAGAGCTAGATTTAAAACGTGCTTCAAACGATCCGGTGTTCCAACTCGTGGCCAGTCTTCTTGTGCAACTACCTCTTTGGGCCCGCGCGCCTGGATTTGAAGAGGTGTTGTCGACATTAAATATGAGCGTTGAATCGCTCTCTTCCGTTTCTGCCTTCTTGTCAGACATAGATAAATCAATAAATCAAAGTATTTTTGAACTCGGTCGCTCGTCAGACATAGGTGAGCTGTCCCGGCTTGCTCTATTGGAAACATTGTCCGGTGAATTACGCAGCTGCCTTCCGTCTTTATTTGATCCGACACCGAAAGAAATACGGCAAGCATTGGCCTCTTTTTCAAGCGGTTCTAATTTTGCACATTTGGCACGAGCGTTTTTTGCGAAGCTATCCTACAAATCCCTGGACTATTACCTGAGCCGCGAGCTAGCCAATCATACTGGACCGTCGAAACGTTTTTCGAGCGATGCTGCCCGCGTTGATTTCGAACGGGCATTGGCACAGCATACGAATGAAGCCTCCCGGATCGTAGAGGAGTTTGCTGGAGGATGGTACGGCAAAACCGTCTGGAAAGAACAGAAGCTCGACCAAGCAGCAATTAATAAATTCACAGGCTACGCTTTTAAGAAGATGAGGTCCGAACTTGCCCGGCGCCGCGAAATCGCCTGAGCATCATGTCAGATGCCTTGAGCCGATTGCTGATGCAAGTGGCGATGAACAACTGCGGTTTGAGATAGATGGCCATTTAAAAGGCGTCACTGTCCAAATTGCGAGCCTGACCAGAAGTCTCGTTTCCTCACTTCCGGATCATGTCATCGACCTTATTGAAATTGCGTCGTTTATCTATGCCATTGACGCAAGCATTAGCCGCGGAGGGCTGATGGACCAGAAAATGGGCGCAAAGTGGCACCGAAAGTTCAAGGTATGCGTTCCCGTGCGGGATATTGGACTGTGGTCGCGAGCAGAGGTCAAGCAAAGCCTGGAAGAGACATTGATGTTTTTGTCTGGCGATAAGTTTGAATTCACATTCAATAAGTTGACAGACAAACCGCAGACACGAGAACGCTATTTTCATTTTGGCGATGAGGAAGCCTGGACGCCGGATACAGTGATGTTGTTTTCTGGTGGTTTGGATTCCTTTGCTGGCGCACTCGAGGAGATCGTTGAGCATAATAACAAAGTAGCACTTGTCAGCCACTTTTCCGCGACCAAGATAAAGCCCATACAACACGCCTTGCAGAAAGCTATGGCTGATAAGTTGGGAACAAAGAACCTGAAACATTTCCAGACAAAAGTGCAGTTAAAGGCCGGAACGAATAATGAGGGGACGCACAGAACAAGATCGTTCCTGTTTGCAACTCTCGCCATGACTATCGCAACGGTATTCGGCAAAGACAGGATATCCTTTTATGAAAACGGCGTCGTCAGCCTCAATCTTACTCCCGTGGGGAATGTTGTTGGAACGCGGGCCACTCGGACGACGCATCCGCAGACGCTTACCCGCTTTGGCTCCTTCTTCAGTCATGTTTTTAGTAAACCGCTGCGGGTCGACAATCCGTTTTTCTGGCGCACGAAAAAAGAAGTCGTCGAGAAAATCTCTCGCCTCGGTTTGGCCGACCAGATTGCCCACACGAGAAGCTGTGCCGATGTTCACAATCAGACGAAGCAATACCCTCATTGTGGACGCTGCTCCCAATGTATCGATCGCCGGTTCGCTATATTGTCAGCAGGATTAGAACGGTATGATCCGGAAGAAGCGTATTTTGTCGATCTGATGAGGGGCTCGAGAAAAGCGGTTCAGGATAAGGAAGTTGCGCTGTCATATGTTCGCAGCGCTCTTGCTTTTGACACATTATCTTCAATACAACTGGAGCAGGACTTTCCTACTGTGTTTGCGGTTATTCAATATCTTGATGAAAAACCTGGTACGGCCTTGGAGCTAATATCCAACCTTCTCAAACGTCATGGAGCCGGAATTATCTCCGTAATGAACAAATTTGCGGATCGCGATGAACCCGATGCGTTCTCGGTCAATAGCCTGCCGTCCCTATATGGTGATATAAAGCGGAAGCAGGGCCGGGAACTATTCAGCCCGACCATTGCAGAGAGTACTATAGAAATCCCCCTTGAACAATTACGACTGAGATTCGATATCAAGCGCAAGATACTCTTGATCGACGACAAAGTTGAGGTTACGGATGCGTCATATCGTTTACTGTTAGAACTGGCAAACATAAATCGGAAAGCGGCGGGTCAAGGAAAAGAACTACTTGATTACCCGGCAATATCTTCATTTAATCTTTGTAAGCGTTTAAATCTAGCCAGTGAAGAAACCGTTCGACGTAGTATTAAACGCACTCGAGATAACCTTAACAGAAAGTGCCTCTCAGCTGGTATGGCGCCTGGACACGGCAGTGAGCTTATCGAAAATCTACTCGGAAAAGGATATCGACTGAAACCTGACTTAGTGGAAGTCATTCTAAAGAGCATGGATTAGTTTTTTGCCGATCATAATTTAATCTTCATCCCCATTGTTCAACGGACCGCGTTTGCGAAATTTGTTGAATAGCTCTATCTGGCGGCCAGTAGCGACAGATCCATAAGAGTGGATGGTCGTGAGCACATCGTCATGCCCCATATTTTGGGACCATGCCGTGAGGTCTTCAGGCGTTCGACAATGCTTTTTGGCAAGCTCTACAATAGTATCGCGTATTCTGTGCGGGGAGAAAGATGGCAGCCCCGCATCCAGGAAAGCCTGCTTGAATATTTTCGCGGCCGAAGATGGGTTGGCCCACGGCTCTCGAGAAATGCCAATTGCTTCAAATAGTCGGGACTTTCCCACAGCAACTTCAGTCTTCGGGAATAACGGGTCACTTCCTGAAAACAGATGGTCAGTTTTTAACTCATCGATCCAGTCGCGAACAATCTGCTCTACCCGTTCGTCTACTGGAAAAAAGCCTGTGACGAACGACTTTCCGAATTTTGTGTTGACGGTTCGGCCATCAAATCCCACGCATGAATTTTCCAGATCAACATGTCCCAGTTGTAACGAGATGGCTGCGCCTTCCCGTGAAGCTGTCAGGAAAAGGAATGCAATCAAGGCTCTGTTGCGTCTTTGTAGTACAGTATCTGTCGGCATAGACAGTAGCAGACGCGTTACTTGCTTAGGTGACGGGTGAGGCTTCCACAAGCTACCTCTACGGGCTATTTCCGACTTACGGCCCGGCGATAGATACGCAACGTCGGAATATGATACCTTGGACTTGTACCCTGGCTGATCGGCTAACCACGAATAGAAGCCCTTGAGTTCTCGCAACATACCGTTGATCGAGCTTTGAGAGAGACTTGCCCCTGTGCGCTCATTCTTCCGGGCTGATAAGAAGCGCTTGAAAGCGCGTGCCTGTTCAGAGTGGAATGTTCGAAAATCCTTCTTGCCGAGGAACTTTTCGTAAGCAGAAATTACGGCAGCGGCTTTGTCAATGGATGCTTCCGACAATCCCCTGGCATCCTTTAACCAGACAAGGTATTTGCGCTTGATCCGCAGGTTATTTGATGTGTGTTTTAACATTGGTTTTTGCCTCATCAGTTAAGGTTACATATAGGGGGGCTTCTATTGAGGACACTATTCTTGCGTCCGCTTGCTGGATTGTGATCTCGATTTTAGCCCGGATTACATCAAGATCATTGCGACAGATCACCTTGTTAATGATAGATCCACAGGACGGACAGAGAGCCGTCAGCATGCCTGTTGTCACTGTTTTCTGGGTGTAGTCGGCGATTTTACCGTCCGGTTCCTGTGGCAACCTACAGCCCAGGCAATAAAGGTGGTGGAGAGCCAGCTTGCACTTGGCCTTTTGCCGTTTATGGCCCAGGAATAATTTTAAATCCCATCCCGTGACCAACCACGGTTTTTGATTGGTATCGGCAATCAATCCATCAAACTTGATCCATCGAATTACTGTCTGCTTGTGCTTACGAACTGCTTCGGCAGCTTCCCAGACCGTATATATACGATGGCCTTTTATACTTGTTGGATTTCCGCGCTTTCCCATTAGAATTTCTCCGAAGACAACGGACCTGACGTATTCTGGCAGAGGCGTTCAGCCTCATACTTTTCGATACCTTCCATTGGATAGATAACTCCGGCTCCGATCTTCAAGAAGACAGGCCCTTTTCCAAGCCAACGCCATTGTTCTAAAGTTCGGGGAGATTTGTTCCATCTAGCTGCAAGTTTCTCAGTTGATAATCCAAACATTTTTTACCTCATCTTTTCTACTGAACCCGTGGGAGTACGAGTTAGTTCATGAAGAAAATTTACAATTCTATGAGGGGACAGTATGTGTACAGACAGCCGAGAGGCGTGAACAAATGAGGGCGTAAGCTATTGAATTAATTAGGCTTAAGAAAAGAAGGTGTGGCACTGAGATATTTTGATGTGACTCAATTAGAGGTAAGGGCTCCTGTAGGCAGATTCCTTCTCTTCATCACTACCGGGTAGCGGCAGAAATCATGAGATGAATTGGTGGTATTGTATAAGGGGTGATTTGTCTCGTAAATGCTGGCGGGAAACAGTGCAATGCACTTCGGCTTTGTAGCAACAGCGGCTGTTTTCTATACCCAAAAATGACTTCGGCTTAGTCACCTCATAACGGGCATTTAGTATCTGAAATTGGATTTCCCGATTTCAACTTCCGCTTTTCGCTCGGTTGCAGACATATATTCACCGCTCTAAAAGAGTCTGTTTTGTGCCACAAGCGGACATTGTAGCGCTATTGCCGCGGCAGTCTTCCTCAGCTTTATCGGAATTATCTTTAGGCTTCTGTTATTTCCATATTATTGATAATACTATTTAGTACTGCTTTTACTAATTAACCAAAAAAGCCCAACACAATAAACGAGGTGGTGCTGTGCGTAAAATGCCCGAAATTAGCTATGTACGCAATAATGACGTTTCGATCGCTTACTCTCGTTGGGGGCAAGGCGAGCAAGTCATTTTGTTTACCCCGCCGCTTGTAAGTAACGTCGAACTAATGTGGGATTTAGCAGAGTGGGAACGAGCGTTTGATTGGATTGGCCAACATTGTCAAATGATATTGATCGACAAACGGGGCGTTGGTCTTTCTGACCGGGTTCTAGAGCCGTCAACGCTTGAAGAAAATGTCAGCGATGTGCTCGCCGTTATGGACGCCGAAAACCTGCAATCTGTGAATATAGTTGGACAAAGTGAAGGCGCTGTGATCGGTGTGGCCCTGGCCGCTAACCATCCTGATCGAGTAAAAAAGCTTTGTCTTGTCGGGACTCTAAATATTGGCTTTAAACGTGAAATTCTCTCCAGCTTCCTAAAGGAAGGAGAGCAACTCAATACCGCTGTTGAAAGTAGAAAGTTCTGGATTGAATTGATTAGATCATGGGGGCAATCCAATAATCTACGGTTGAAAAAATTCGCTCCGTCAGTGGCATTAGATTCACGTGTGGCGCGCTGGTGGTCCAAGTTTGAACGCCAATCCAGCAGCCTGGGTGCAATGGCAGCAATGCTGCGAGGATTTGATAATCTAAACATTGTTCATTTAGCGAAAAAGATCGGAGTACCAACTCTGGTCTGTCATTCAGTTGGCGATCTGGTCGCACACGTTGCTTGCGGCCGGGCCATTGCGTCTATTATACCGGGCGCGAAGTTTGTCGAATGGCAAAGTCCTGACCATTTGTGGAGTTTTACCTCTAATTGGCGAGAGTCTGGAAACGACCTTCTTGAATTTATTACTGGCTCACGCCCAGGGACAGGTGCCCGCAAACAAATGGCTACAGTCTTGTTTACGGATATTGTCGATTCAACAAAACACGCCGGTGAACTTGGCAATAGCGGATGGCGCAAGATAATGGAATTACACAATTCCATAACGGCCGCGCGGGTGGCAGACCACGGCGGAGATGTTATCAAAAGCACTGGCGATGGGACATTGGCAATTTTCCCCGATCCCATTTCTGCCGTATCCGCTGGCCTCGAACTGTCACGCGACATTGAGTCTACTGGTGTTTCCATCCGCGCTGGCTTACATACTGGGCAGATAGAAGTCCACGATGATGGTGATATTTCTGGTATCGCAGTTAATATAGCGGCACGCGTTCAGGCTTTAGCAATAAGCCGAGAAGTTCTCGTATCCCAGACAGTAAGAGACATGCTTATGGGTTCTTCGGTAATCATGAGCAATCGCGGAGAGCACCAGCTAAAGGGTGTGGACGGCATGTGGCGGGTCTATACGGCGAGTTTATAACCGGCGTCTCCAAGCGCTAGAGAACTTCCGCTTTGGGTCATTAGCAGACGTTCAGTAAGGTGTCTCCACACGTCCGTTAAGTGCCATAAGCAGACATCTACTGTTTTCGGAAACTAGTTTCGCTATTTGTCAGGAAGTAGCCCCAAACTGCCAGTTGACGGAAATCCGCTGAGAAACCGCTGCATTTTTCCAACGTAAATATATCAAAGGGTTATAACTAGGATGCCTCGTTGTTGAGGCAAATCCGGTGCCAGCGGTTTGTACTCATTCAGGAGAAAATCACGACTTTCTATTTTGCCAGACCATTGATAATCGGGCAATCAGGTCGGTCATCTCCACTGCAGGTCTCGGCAAGGTGAGAAAGTTCGTCGTGGAGAGAGTGGAGTTCGACTAGCTTTTCTTCGATCTCCGCGATCCGGTGTAGAGCGATGGCCTTGACATCGCGACTTGATCGACCCCGGTTTTCATAAAGGTCAAGGAGCTCTCGGCATTCCTGCACTGAAAATCCGAAGCTTCTGGCACGTCGGGTGAAAATAAGTTTGTTTATTTCCTTGTCGCTGTAAAGACGGTAGCCCTTATCAGTGCGCCCGCTTGCCTTAACGAGATTGATGTCTGCGTAATAGCGGACAGTTTTTGTCGGTAAATTAGTTGCTTTCGCAGCATCGCCAATACTGTACATATTTTTCCTCTTGACCTTCCAGTAACTGGAAGCCTTACAAATTTCCTTAAGTAAGTCAATTCACTAAAGTATACGAGGTTAGAATGAGTTTCGCAGATACTGTTGTTGGAATTAGCTGGAACTGTCGGCATACTTGGAGGCGCGCCTCCGCCAATACTCTTTGGTGCCTACTTGGTTGTTCCATTGGTGACATGGGGACAATCCTGTTCTTTCAATTTACCGGGATACCTTGGCCGACGCTTGCTATTATGGTACTGGCTATTATCAACGGATTGTTGACCTCCATCGCCTTGGAAACAATTATTCTTTCGCGGCAAATGGTGCTCAATTTGGCGTTTAAAACCGCTATTGGCATGTCCCTGATTTCAATGATCTCAATGGAAGTTTCCATGAATTTTATTGATTATCTTTTAACGGGCGGTGCGCGGCTCACGCTTTGGGTTCTGCCTCTTATGTGGTTCGCCGGATTCATAACACCACTTCCATACAATTACTGGCGCCTGAAAGCATTGGGCAAGGCTTGCCACTAAGGAGAATTCGATGAATTTATCGGGTAATAACAAACTTTTTGCCATTTTGATTGTGGCTTTGATTGTTGCGGGAGGCTACTTCTGGCTCACTTCTGGTCAAAATGAAAATAAGCCGGGAAGCCCACTTGCTGCTGTCGAAGTACCAGTATTGACGGCCAGGGCGCAAGCGGGCAACAAAGCTTTTGATACTAATTGTGCTTCCTGCCACGGTATTAATGCAGCAGGGCGGGATGGTAAGGCGCCTCCACTCATTCACCGGATATATGAACCTAATCATCATGGCGATATGAGCTTTGTCATGGCTGCAAAGAACGGCGTACGTGCACATCATTGGCCATTCGGAAATATGCCACCAGTGGGCGGCATTACGAAGGCTGAAATAGAAAATATTATCACTTTCGTTCGTGAATTACAGCGTGCAAATGGGATAAATTAGGGGCCATTTATACTAAGTGGATTAATCGGAAAAATGAAGACACCTGAAAGGACAGAATTACTATCCCTTCAGGCAATTGACGTCGTTATTCTGGCGGATCAGAACATTATGAATAGGCACTAGTTGGATATTAACAATTTTCGTTATGATGGCCCGGCCCGCCTAATAAATTTTTGGGGATTTAACGTGCGCCTCAAACGGTATTTCGCCCCTGGAAAGACGCAAAACCAGCTTGATTTTTTCATGAATTGAAATTGGCTCGGTAAAGCCGGACATCTTGATGAATATATGAGACGTCGTCAGATTAAGAGTTTCTTCTCGGCCGAGGGAAATCGAATCCAACTCCACATAATTTGTGTCATCAATCCGTACCAAGATTGCGGACTCCCCATTATTTGGGCCTCCGACACCGAGAATTGTCAGGTTGCTTAAGGCCTGATTAGTAATTCGAAAACTCAAGACTCCGGTCTTTTCGTCCTCTTCAAGTTCGAGATGAGCGTCATCAATTTGGGCCGTCTGAAAATCAGCGATCAAATTATCTGCCTGAGCGGCGGTGATAGTGCTGGTCATCAAACCAAAAAAAAGGAAAGTAATAAGTAATTTAGCCATTGTAGTTTCCTATATCTTGAAAATACAGCATCCGGAAGGAACTTCAATATTCCTTCCGGCTTGCTGCGTTATGTTCACATCCTGTTAAAACATCAATTTTGCGCCTATAACCGCAAACCATATATCGGCGCTTTCACCTTCAGCCTCGACAAAGTTGGCGGTCTGTCCGAATTTGCGCTCGTAGACGACACCGACATACGGGGAGAAGGTGCGATCCCAAACATCGTAGCTAAGCCTCAATCCAGCCTCCACACTATTTACGCCAGAGCCAACGCCGATTTCCGGATCACTTGAAAAAGCGACATCTACACTGGCCGAAGTTGTCAGGATCAGGTAATTGGTGAGAAGCACCGGATATTCGGCATCAAGATCAGCAGAGAAATCGCCTTTCTCACTCAAAAACAAGTTAGTATCGACCTCAAACCATTGAGGGGCCAGGCCGCTTAAGCCGACAGCCGCATACCACCGGTCTGGCCCTTCAGGGCTTGTATACCTCACCCCGCCCTTGATATCCCAAAAGTCAGAGATCGGAGTTTGCAAAGATAGTTGGTTAGAGAGGGTTTCGAATTTTTCAATATTCAAGTCATATTCCCCATTGCCTTCCCAACGCAACTTCAGTTCATCTGTTCCGACGAAAGCATCGCCGTCAAATGCGAAGACCTCTTCTCCACCTTCACCATAGCGATACTCAAACTCCTCCATTTGAAAGCCATAATAGATATTGGCTGGCTCTTCTGCGGTAGCCACGGCAGGAAGCAAAATACCTAAGCTAATAACCACTTTTGAAAAGCCTCTCGCAAAAATACTCATTCCAAACCTCCTGCTTCAGGTGTGGTATTGCTTGCAGATTTCGGGCCGCCTTCGACTACGATCTTGCGGAACATGCCCGCGTCCGCATGATATGATAGATGACAATGGAATGCCCATTGACCGGCCGCATCTACTTCAGTCTCGGAATAGACGGTTGTACCCGGCGCGACACTAATCGTATGCTTGGCCGGGTTCCATTTACCCGCACCGACATCCAGGATGCTCCACATCCCATGCAAATGCATCGGGTGGGTCATCATGGTCTCATTAACAAACTTAAAGCGGACTCTTTCTCCGTATTGTAGTTTGACCGGTTCGGCATCTTCATACTTCACACCATTTATTGACCATATATAACGCTCCATATTACCAGTAAGGCGCAGTTCTATTTCTCGAGTCGCCTCGCGATGCGGGTAGAGGGGTTTCTGTGCCTTCAGGTTCGCGTAGGACAGGAACTTTCCACCGTCAGCTGCAGCTGGTGCCAACCCGCTTCCACTGGCATAGAAATTATCCTCATCAGATCCCATACCTTTCATATTGGAATGGTCCATACCCTTCATGTTGGAGTGATCCATGCCTTCCATAGAGGAACCTTCGCTGCCTTTCATCATGGATGAATGATCCATTCCCTTCATATTGGAGTGGTCCATACCGGCCATATTGCCGTGGTCCATCCCCATATCAGCCATGGTGAGTAAGGGGCGTTCTGTCATCTCAGGAATTGCCGCCGTCATCCCCTCACGTGGGGCCAGCGTGCCGCGGGCATAGGCTGTTCTTCCCATGCTCGCACCGAATATGGTGTAAGCTTTATCTTCTTTAGGCCGGACAATGACATCATAGGTTTCGGCAACACCGATCCGAAGTTCATCCACGGTAACCGGTTGCACATGGTTTCCATCGGCCGCGACAACGGTCATTTTGAGACCCGGTATCCGCATATCGAAATAGGTCATGGCAGACGAGTTGATAAGACGTAACCGAATGCGTTCTCCGGGCTTAAACAGTCCCGTCCAGTTTTGCTCAGGCCCTTTGCCATTGATCAACGGCGTAAATCCCTGAACATCTTCAATATCGGACGCCATCATCCGCATACTGCCCCAGTCCATCCGGTCCGTAACTGTTGCATTAAACCCATTCTTACTGACGTCGGAGAAAAAATCACCGAGAGTTTGTTGTTTTCGATTGTAGTAATCCGCCGCCATCTTCAGATTCCGCATTATACGTTTTCCGGAATGAGGATGCTTATCTGTAAGCTGAACAACATAATCTCGGTCAAACCGAAAAGGTTCTTTCTTTTTGGGTTCAATGACGATCGCCCCATAAGCACCATCTGGCTCCTGAAAGCCGGAATGACTATGGAACCAGTAGGTCCCATTTTGAATAATCGGGAATTTGTAAGTGAAGGTTTCGCCGGGCTTTATTCCGGGATAACTGATTTTTGGAACGCCGTCCATTTGGTACGGTAAAATAAGGCCATGCCAATGAATAGACGTGGTTTCATCCATTGTATTCGTCACATTGATGGTGACGTCTTCCCCTTCCTTAAACCGAAGAACCGGTCCGGGAGACTTGCCGTTATAACCAATGCCTTCCTTGGTGAATTCACCCGTGTCGATTTGTACTCTATCGACTGTTAAATTATATGTCCCGGCAGATGAAATTGCCGGAAGTAAAACGGCTCCGATACTAGCCAATAGGCCAAAGCGGAAGACACGCATTATGGATTTTTTCATGTTTCGCTTCCTTGCTACAGAAAAAGAATGCGCGACCGGGTATCGAGCCGCGCAATGTCTCATTATTGGATAGTTAGCTCGCCCATCATCCCGGCGTCATAATGACCGGGGACATTGCAGGCAAATTCCAGTTCACCGTCATCGGCAAATTTCCAAAAGATCTCGGCGGCCTCTTTCGGAGCTAGCAGAGCACTGTTCGGATCGTTATGTTCCATGGTTTTCCCATTTCCCATATCCATCTTCATCATTTCGCGATTGATTTTATCAGCTTCCAAAACGCCATGTTCGACCATCATCATCATTTCTTCCTGATGAGCAGCGTGGGTTTCAGCGGTACCGATATTGAATTCATGAACAAATTCACCCGCATTGGTGATCTTAAAGAGAACGGTTTCTCCTTTTTTCACCGAAATTTCTTCTGGTTCGTAATAGTTGTCAAACATCTTGACTTCGATTGTACGGGAAACTTCCGAAGCTTCACCAGGCGCTCCGATTGCTGATTTATGCCCATGACTTTCATCATGACTACCTGCGGCAAAAGCAACAGCTGAACCAAAAGTAAGAGCAGCTAAAAGGGTGATGCTGGCGGCACTGGATAAAATGGTACGCTTAATTTTCATAATTCGATTCCTAAGCTTATCTCCGAAAACAGGGCATAAAGCGCCAAAGTGTTTTTGACGGAGAAAGGTTTAATTTTCAGTATTGAGAAATTCAGGTCATAGCAATCAGTCAGTCCTGTTCTTAGGAACAGCGACCAATAGATGCTAAATAATCGAATTAGCTGATGGGGGGGCGATCAGTGGGCAACAGATGGAGTGACGTCAGCTGCGATGCATTTACTTCGAAGAGAACTTTCGCACCGAAGATTGTTGAGGCATAGGTGAAGAACCCAGGCAATGACATTGAACATGAAGCGACACCGCAATGTTCAACGTGAAAATTCCCATCTTTTTGATGGTCTGACGTCGTGTGATTGTCAACAGAGACAGCATGATGAGTTTGAGTATCTGCATCAGCATGATGAGCTGAGACCGGCATCATGGAAAAAACACTGAACGTAAAGAACAGAGCGACGAAAAAACTCATCCCTCTCAAACGCCAGTTTAAATTTCCATTAGTGCTTTTCAAGTTTAACCCTATATTCAACGCTGATCTTCCATAACATATAAATCAACGTTCGTGGATAACAAGATAAAAAATTTTATTTCTCAACGAGCTACACGTATTCTTGTCGGCACCATACTATCGATTGTTACTTTCTTTGCGGTCCAAACAATCCCCATAGGTATGCCGATAGCCAACGACCATACTGTCAAAACGCCGTTCGCTACATCGGAAGAAATAGCAACCGGACGAATTATTTATGGTGCAAATTGCGCATCGTGTCATGGCGAAAATCTGGAAGGCGAACCAAATTGGCGATCCATTAAACCGGATGGCACAATGCCGGCACCGCCTCATGATGAAAGTGGCCACACATGGCATCACGATGATCAATTATTATTCGCTTATACAAAAGAGGGGGGACAAAGTGTAATCGGAGGCAATTTTAAGAGCGGCATGCCGGGATTTGGAGAAATGCTAACAGATGAGGAGATATGGGCGGTCTTGGCGTATATTAAAGATAGCTGGCCGGAAACTATCAGAAAACGCCAACAGAAGATTTCCTCCGCCAGAAAAGAAAAACAGTAGTAATTGACGCAAGCTGTGGAATATTTAGTGCGTTATAGTCATAGTAACAGACGGCGGTTGAACATCGTAGTTATGTCGACACCTATATTCCGTAAAAAAGTGGGCTGATTGCTACCATCAAAATAATCGAACGAAAAAGGGAATATGAAATAAAAGGCATTGCCCAGAGTGTCTATTACAAATGAAATGTCCGCTGTGGGTCATTAGCGGCTGTTTTTGATAGTTTAAAAACACGTCTGCTTTGCCCCTCAAACCGGACATCGATATTGTATTTTCAGATTCCTCAGAAATAACTTCCGTTATCTGCACAGTTTCGGACATAAACTCGCCGACCTCAAAGAGTCTGCTTTGTGCCAACAGGCGACATTGAGGGAAGATGTCTAATGTCAGCTCTGAGCCCATCTTCACCGATTTTCTGCGATGCCGCTAATGCCTGCTTTTTGGGATTTTGCTCATTCCAACAGAATGCCAGAATTTGGCTCCCATATGCCAGTAAAAATAGTTTCCACTGAACCTGAGAGGATCACACCTGTTTTTCCATCCCAACTTACGGATACAGTTCCACCGTCACACTCTACGGCAACTGGGCTACAAGCAAAACCGCGACGTATCGCGTTAACTGCTGCGCCACATGAGCATGATCCGGAGCCTTCTGGAATGCCCCCACCGCGTTCCCAAATACGCAGCCTAATGTGGTGTTGGCTTATTACTTGAACAAAATGGACATT